>JANOGZ010000208.1:0-13111 GCA_031406255.1 Pyrinomonadaceae bacterium
GTCGTTCGATCAGATGCGCCGCTTCACGGCGGACGTCTCTCACGAGCTGCGCACGCCGCTCACGGCCATCCGGACGGTCGGCGAAGTGGGGCTGCGCGAGCGGCGCGACGACCAGAGTGGTCACCTGCTTGCCCCCCTCGCACGCTTCAATCAAGGCCTGCGGGATGGGCGAATTCTGGCCGGTGCGGTAAAGGCACATTTTTATCGCCAACACGTTCGGATCATTCGCCGCGGCGTTGATGAAATCGGTAACTGTCGTGTACGAGGTGAAGGGGTGATGCAGCAGAATATCCTTCTGCTTGATCACCTCAAAGATCGAGGTTTGACCCTTAAGTATCCGGGGAACCGCCGGCTGAAACGGCTTATCCTTCAGCTCAGGTCGATCCAACAGGTGAAGCGTCATCAGATCGGATACATTGAGAGGGCCATCGATCATATACACGTCGTCCGGCGTCAGCCCGAGGGAACTCGTCAGATAAGTGATCATCTCTTCCGGCATCGCGGAGGAGACTTCGAGCCGCACCGCTGTTCCGAAGCGACGCTTCCGCAATGTTTGTTGCATCATTCGCAGAAGGTCATCAGCTTCATCATCTCTTATCTCGACATCGGCATCGCGCGTCACGCGAAACGCGTAGCTTTTGCCGATGCCCATTCGCGGAAAAAGGGAATCCGCATTGGCTTCGATCAACTCCTCGAGCAATACGTACTTTGATTTCCCCTCGCCGACCGGAATCAGACGGGGCGCCACCGGCGGAATCTTGAGGCGAACGAAGCGCGGTTCGACCTTGCCGGTGAGAGACCTCGTGATTCCGTGCTCGCGGATCGGCTCAACCATCAAACCCAGGTTGAGACTCAGGTTAGAGATATACGGAAACGGGTGGCCGGGATCAACACTCTGCGGTGTGAGCACACGGAAAACCTTCTTCATGAAATAGACGTTAAGCGCGTGCCGTTCAGGCTCCGCGAGCGATTGGTAAGATGTGATCTCGATGCCCTGTGATCTGAGTTGCGGAAGCAGCTCATCCCGCAGGCACCGCGTTTGCCCGGCCACCATGTCGAGCAAGCGCTCCCTGATCTCTCGCAACTGTTCCTCAGGCGACATGCCGTCCGGCGATAACTCCTCGACCTTCTCATCCAAAGCTTCCTTGAGGCCCGACACACGAATCATGAAAAACTCGTCAAGGTTGCTCGAGAAGATCGAAAGGAATTTAAGCCGTTCCAATAATGGATGAGTGGGGTCCAGAGCCTCTTCCAATACGCGACGATGGAATTCCAGGAGGCTCAGCTCGCGGTTGAACAGGAGCTTCTCGGAGGGGGGCGATTCTGACAGCGGTTTGGTAACAGCCCCGCCGTGCTGATCTTTGGGTAGAGATTTGTTACTCGTGCTAGTAGTCATCCGGTTGTTTCTGCGCAGCGTAAGAATAATCCAATTACTATTCGGCTAACAGACCTTATTGTCGCCACGTTACTAAGGCACGGCCGCATAGATGTCGTTTCAAACCTGACGCTCAATATCGGTTGGATATTGCGATAAAGAGATGGCCATCTCACCCCGAGGATTGATCCTCATAAAATGGGATAGAGTTAAGCGATTAAGTAGGAGAGCCACACCGCACAATCTAATCAAGCCAGGATCCTTTTGCAAGATTCGTTCCTCACCTGACGTAACCTGCGGCTAATCGAGAAAACCCAGCGTTTCCCGTGGTTGCTCCACTTTCGGGAATCGCTGACAGTGGTTTTTCCCGATCGGGGAGTACGGAATTCATACTCCTCATATTACGAGTAGCTTATGGGGAGACTTGAACTCGCAACCGGGGGCGACGAATTCTCTGCTTTGATTTTGACAACCCGCGCGCTCGACCGCGCCGCCCGACACTAAAGGGCTCCGGCCTCACCAAGCGTCGGCCGTCGCTTGCGCTGACCACCCGAGAATGATACCGGCGCCCGGCGCAAGGTTTTTAGGATACCCATCTCCGACGACCCGTTCCGCGATTCAATTGATTCGCGGAAAGGCGAGCGCGACCAGCGTAACCGCAATCGCGGTCACAAGCGCACGACGGTTAATTCGTCGCGCCTTGGCGCGTAGCTGTTCGATCAGGTTTTCGTCATCAATGCGCTCTTCACCAGCGTCCATGTTGCACGTCCCGCGCGCGGCCATCGCAATTCAAGTCTTCTCACGCGCCTGCAACAATCCCACCCCCGCCATCCAGACGGGAAAGAAGATGACTATCCGTGACCAGCGCGGCGCATCGAAAACCACCAGCACAAAAGCTACTCCGACGCCGACGGTCAAAGCCACCACACCAAACAGCCGCCGCTTGCGCTGCTCGCGCGGGCCGATGTTGATCGCCGCGTCAGGCATTTAGCTCCTTCATTGTTGATCGGCACGAAGAGTCGCCAGTGGCTGCCCGGCAGTCACACGCTCGCCGACCTGCGCGTTAATGGCGCGCACCGTCCCGGCAGAAGAAGCGCGCGCGGTCAGGATCTGTTCCGACGGCGCTGCGGCCGCGAGTGTTGATTTTTGGGGCTGCTGCCGTGCCGCGACGAGACCGGCCTGCGCCTCCTGGGCCGCGCTCATCGCCCGCTGGAAACGCTGCTGCGCTCGTTCATACTCGGCGCGCGCACCGACCAACTGACCCTGCGGCGCTTCGCCGGAGGCGACGAGCGGGGCCAGGCGCTGCATCTCCACCTCGGTGCGAACCACTTCAGCTCTGGCCGTTTCGATCTGCGCCCGGGCCGCTTCGATGTTCCTGCCAGCGCGCGCCTGCGGGTCTTCAGCCTGCGCCGACGGCGTCTTCGGCGCTTCTACCGGGACGGCGATCTCGACGATCGGCGTGCCCTCACCGACCGCCATTCCCTCACGCACGAGGACGCGGCGCACCTCGCCTGCCGCCGGCGCATTCACGATGATGATCCCGCGCGCCTCCGCGCTGTCGCTGCCCCCCGATGATTGACATGCCGCGGACGCGACGAGCGCCAACGACGCCAGTGTGTAGCGCGCGGCCCTGCGCTTGAGCGACACCGGAGACGACACCTGACGATTATTGGCCACCTGATTTTACTCCCGTGACCGCACTGGTCGATTCCTTTTTCTCCGATACCAGCACACCGTTGGTCGCGTCCGCGCCGAGTGCGGATGCGGGACGCATTTCAAGTTCGCGTACGGGCGTGTCGGTGCGCACCGCGACGTTGTTGGCATCGAGCGTGTTTCCGGTGGCGCGTTGGAATTCGGCGATGGCTTTATTGAGATCGGTTTGCGCCAGAAGCTCGCGACTACGCGCAACCAGCAGCTCGGTCTGTCTTTGCAAGACCAGGAAGACCGTCGTTGTGCCCGCCCTGAATTGTCTTTGTTCGCTCTCAAACTGCTGTTCGGCGGAAGAGCGGGTGGCGGCGGCGGAGACGAGGCGGGCTTCGGCTGAGCGCAGCGCCTGTGAGGCATTGCGCACGTCGGCCTCGATCAGTTGTTCGGCCTGCGCGCGTTGATTCTGAATGCGGCTGCCTTCGGCGAGCGAGCGCCCCAGATTGGCTTCGGCCGTCCGGTTGCGAAAGGGGATCGAGACGCGCACCCCGACGCGGTACGTCGGGTAGTCCTGACCGATCAGGTTCGACAGCGATTTTGGAAAACCGCCGATCAGATTTTCATTGACCCCGCCGCCGCCGGCGGTCGTTTCGAGCGGCGGCAGGCCCGCCCGCGAGGACAATTCGTTGACGCGCGCGCGCAGTAGCGCGTTCGTGCTCGTTGACGAACTTCCGCTCGACGCCGTCGGTGCGCCGGCAAGGCCGACGGAAGTGTACGTGCCGACAAGATCAATCTGCGGCTTGGTCAGGTCGCGGAAATATTTCTCGTCGATCCGGTTGATTTCGGCGCTCGTCTGCAGCTGCGCCAGCTCCGGGCGATTCTTCAGCGCAGCGCCCATCGCCAGTTCGAGCGGCACGCGTGGCGCTTCGAGGCTGACGGGAGTGACGGGCGTCAGCGGGCGCGACCAGAGCGGCGCGGAGCGATCCGCGAGCATCAGCGTCTTCAAAGTATTCTCCGCACGGGTGACGGCTTCCTGCGCGGTGTAGACGCTCTGCTCGAAGGTCGTCACCTGCGTGTTGGACGCGACGATGTCGATGGGGGCCAGCACGCCCTGTGCCACGAGCCGCTGGTTGCTCTCGACCTGCACGCGCGCCTGCTTCACGGCGTCGATCTGCACCTGCAAATTTCTGAGCGCGAAAACCAGATCCCAGTATGATTGCTGCACCTGCGCAATCACCTCGATCGCGCGCTGGCGAAACTGCGCGTCGGTGAGAGACAGGTTTTTCTTGGCGATCTCGATGGCGCGGCGATTGTTGTCAATGCGCAGGCCGCGTAAGAGCGGCTGCGTGTAGGTCAGGTTGAACGCCGTCGGAAATTGCGGGTTGAGCTGGGCGTTCTGGTTATTTGTCGTCAGGCGCGTCGAAGAGAAGTCGAGCTGGTACGAGCCGCCCGCGAACGGCGAGAAGCCGCCGAAGCGTAGGGCGCCGGTCGCGTCCTTTTGCGTGACGGAGCCGTTCTGCGCGCCCGAGATGGTCGAACTCGTCGGCGTAGTGCGGCTCTCGTAGAAGCTTTCCGATGAAAAAATCGGATCGTAGACGCCGACCGCCGCCGTCAACTCATATTCCGCGATTTGCACGTTGATGCGCGAGCCATCAATATCATTGTTGTTTTGCAGCGCGAGCCCAATCGCTTCATTCAGCGTGAGCGGCATCTGATTGGTGATATCCACGCCGACGCGCTCGGCGCTCGGCAGTGGACGCGCGTGCGCTTCGAAGTTCGGCGCGATCGGCGGCGGCTCCGTCGGCAATTCGGCGGGTGCTATTCCGCTTGAAACTCCGACATTCTGGCCAGGCGTCTGTTGCGCGCCGGTCGCGGGAGCGCCGCCGGGAGCGGCGCCCGTTGGCGGGGCGGCAGTTCCGGCCGGCGTAGTAGTTTGCGGCGGCTGACCCGGCGCGGTCTGCTGCGAGGCGTTCGGCGCCTGCGGCGAGGGAGGGCGCGGCCCCCCTGTGTTGGGAGTTGTCTGCTGGCGCTCCTGCTCGACGCCCGTCTGCGGCTGCGTGCTCTGCTGTGCTTCGTTGTCGGGACGGATCGGCGCCGACGAAGAATTCGGCGGCAACTCGGTGGTTGAAGGAGGCAATGCGCCGGGCGACCGCTGTTCCGGCGTCGCCGTACCCGCAGGCGGCTGTTGCTGCGGCGGCGACGAAGCGGGAGGCGACGTCCGCGTCGGATTTTGCGCGAGCATCGCACCGGGCGTCGCCAGAAGAGCCGCGGCGATGAGCAGCGCGCCTCCCGACGAACGTAAATTCATCAATCGTAAACTGCGGCGCACGCCTCGCGCGCGATTAATCACCTGAAGCTTGATCGACATACCTATCCTTTGCGGTTCGACGAGTGACGGGCTGGTTAACTTTAGGTTTGCGTGAAAAGGCTCCGGCGATACCGGCGTAAGATTCCGCGAGACGGCGGCCCGCGCCATCCTTAAAGTTACCGAAGCTATCGCCGATGTAGCCCCATACACGCGAATCCGCGGCATCTTCAAAAAGCGAGTAGAAGACCGGCACCGCGAGCAGCGTCAGCAGCAAACACATGCTTTGCCCGCCGACCACCAGCACACCGATCGAACGGTTGGTCGCCGCGCCCGCGCCGCTGCCCAGGATGAGCGGGATCATGCCCGCGACGAGCGCGATCGTCGTCATCAGGATCGGTCGCAGTCGGTCACGATTGGCTTGAAGGATCGCGCTGTAACGCTCCATGCCGTGCGCGCGCAGCTCGTTCGTGTGGTCGATCTGGAGGATCGCGTTCTTTTTGACGATGCCGAACAGCAGCAGTATGCCGAGCGCAGAGAAGATGTTGAGCCGCTGCCCGGCGATCATCGTCGAAAGCAGCGCGAACGGGATCGAGAGCGGCAGCGTCAACAGAATCGTCACCGGGTGGATGAACGACTCGAACTGCGCGGCCAGGATCAGGTACATGAAAATGAACGACAGCATGAACGCCAGCATGAAAGACTGGTTCGCGCGCTGTAGTTCCTTCGACTGACCCGTCACGCCGGTGCGGTAGCCCGGCTCCATATTCAACTCGGCGGCGTAGCGCTGAACGGCGGCGAGACCGTCGGCCTCCGAGCCGTTCGGCGCCAGACTCGCCGAGATCGTGACCTGCCGCTGCCGGTTCAGACGATCGATCGAAGCGAGGCTTTCGCCCTCTTCGAGGCGCACGAGTTTTTCCAGACCGACCGTGCCGCCTGAAGATGACGCCACCGTGAAATTGCTCAAATTTTCGCGGGTCCGCCGGAATCGTTCGTCTGCCCGGACGACCACATCGTATTGATCGGAGCCTTCACTGTAAGTGGTGACGCGCTGACCGGCGGCGAGGGTGTTGAGCGCCTGCGCCACGTCGCCCGCTCTCACACCGAGGTCGGCGGCGCGCTGGCGGTCAATAATGATGCGCACCTCCGGGCTGCTGAGCTGGAGCGAACGGTCGGCGTCGCGAAAGTTATCATCCTGCTTGATGCGTTCGACCAGTTTGTTCGAGTACTCGTCGAGCTTCTGAATATCGGGCCCGCTGATAAAGAGGCCCAACGACGACCCGCCGCGACCGCCGCCGCCAATGCTCGCGCCGATCGAAGAGGAACCCGACGCGCCGATCACATACTCTTTCGGATACTTCCTTTTACGTATCATATCGCGCGTGCGCTGGATCAACTCGGTCTGCGAATACTCGCGCTCTTTAACCGGCTTGAGCCTGACCTGCACCGAGCCGAAATTCGGCTGCCCCCCGCCGCCGAAACCGCCGGCGTTGACGAGCGTGCTTTCGACGCCGGGGATTTGCTCGCGCACGTCGCGCGCGACGCGCTCCAGAACCGACTGCGTCGCCGGGAGGCTCGTGCCCTGCGGCGCGCGCAGGCTAACCTGGTAAGCGGACTCGTCTTCGTCCGGCAGGAAGTTGTAACCGACCACACGGTAGAGCGGCCAGATCGAGGCGACGACGATCACGCAGAGGACGACGACGATCCAGCGATGCGCCATTGACCACCTGAGCATCCACATGTACGCGCTATCGATCGGGCGATAGAAGCGCCCGCCCTTCGACGAAGAGGCGTGCTTTTTCTCCCGACTCACTTCCGCGGGATGGTCAAACTCGTTCTCTTCTCCGGCCCGACCGTTTCCGCCGCCTGCCCCGAAGGGTAAACCTTCGGGCGTGATCGACTCTTTCGGAGGCTTGATCCAGCGCGCCGCGAGCATCGGCGTCAGCGTGAACGAAACGATGAGGCTGACGGCAATCGCCGCGGCGGCGGTCAGGCCGAAGGAGGACATGAAACGCCCGACGATGCCGGACATAAAGCCGACCGGGATGAAGACGGCGAGCAATGAGAGCGTCGTCGCCATGACGGCCAGCCCGATCTCGCGTGTGCCTTCGACCGCCGCCTGATACGGGTGCATCCCCTTCTCTTCCACGAAGCGATAGATGTTCTCCAGGACGACGATCGCGTCGTCGATCACGATGCCGACCATCAGGGTGAGCGCAAGCATCGTCATCTGGTTGAGCGAGTAGCCGAACGCCGCGATGATGGCGAAGGCGGCGATGATCGAAGTCGGGATGGCGAGCGCGGCGATGATCGTCGAGCGGAAGTTCCACAGGAAGAGGAAGACGACTAAAGCGGCGAGCAGTCCGCCGACGATCAGGTGTTCTTCGATGGCATGGAGCGAAGTTTCGATGAATTCCGATTGGTCGCGCGTGACGACGACCTTGATGTCAGGTGGCAGGAGGGGCTGAACCTCCGCCATGCGCCGCTTCACGCCTTCGATCACCGCGATTGTGTTTGCGCCCGACTGCTTGCGGATGCCGAGCGATACCGAGGGCACGCCGTTCAGCGACGCCGCCGAGGCGGCGTCAACGCCGCCGTCTTCGACCCGCCCGATGTCGCGAACTTTTACCGGGTAGCCGTTCCTCGTCGCGATGACGATGTCGTTGAAATCTTCGACTCTGGTGACGCGCGAGAGCGTGCGTAACGTCACCGTGCGCGCGCCTTCGTCCAGACGTCCGCCGGGCAGTTCGAGGTTCTGCGTGCGCAGAGCGTTCGTGACTTCCGTCACCGACAGGTTGAAAGCGCGCAGCCGATCCGGCTCGACGTAGATTTTGATCTCGCGCTGGCGCCCGCCGAAGACGACCACCTCGCCGACGCCGTCGGCAGATTCGATGCGCTCCTGAATCTGCTTCTGGACGAGGTCGGTCAATTCAACCGACGAGCGCGGCGCGCTGATCGCGTAGACGAGGACGGGCTGCGAATCCGGGTCGGATTTTCTGACGATCGGAGGGTCAGCGGTCTCCGGCAGACGGTTGATGATGGTGCTGACTTTGTCGCGCACTTCCTGCGTGGCGAGGTCGGGGTCTTTCTCCAGATTGAAGTTGATCGTGACGTTCGAGCGCCCTTGGGCGGAGGACGAGCGCATTTCGTCGATGCCGGGAACGGTGTTCACCGCGCCTTCGATGATGTCGGTGATCTCCGTTTCGATCTCCTGCGGCGCGGCCCCCGGATTGGTCGTCGAAACCGAGACCGTCGGGATGTCGATTTTCGGAAAGCGATCGACGCCGAGCGTGAAGAAAGAGAAACCACCGACGACCGTCAGGATGAGAATGATGACGGTCGCAAAGACGGGACGGCGCACGCAAATTTCAGCCAGCTTCTGCATAATTCATTAGTACCCTTCAGCGTTCGAGCAAGCCACAGCGCGCCGGGCGCGGTTAAAAAATTCGATCGCCGCTTCCATCTATCTTATCACTGTGTCTGCACCCGCGCGCCCTCGTAAAGCTGCTGGATATTACTGGTCGCCACGATCTCATCCGCCTGCACGCCCGAGAGGATCTGCACCGTGTCGCCCTCCTCCTGGCCGATCTGCACGACGCGCAATTTCGCAGTGTCGCCCTGAATCACAAAAACGCGGAACGATTGCGTGTTCTGGTCCGCGAGGACGGCGGCGCGCGGCACGAAGACGGCCCTGTTTCCGCCCTGCCGCACGATGCGCGAGGTGGCGAACATACCGGAGCGAAGGGCATTGTCGCCGTTCTCGACCGCGGCTTCGACCGTCACCGCGCGTGAGACCGGATCAATGGCCGGATTAACCGCGATGACACGTCCGGCGAATTTTTTATCCCGATGAGCGTCGACTTCCAACGATACGCCCATGCCGGGAGTGATGTAGGGCGCTTCTGCTTCCTGCACCTGCAACTGCAATTTAATCGGATTGGTGCGCAGCACCGTCGCCGTGATTGATGCGGGGGTCACGTATTCGCCGACCGCGATCGGGCGATTGCTGATAAAGCCGGCATACGGCGCGCGAATCGTCGTATCAACCACCGCCTTCTCGGCGATCGCGGCTTGCGCGCGCGCCGCCTCGACCGCTGAGGCGGCGGTCTGAATAGCTTGATTGCTCTGGCGGGCGGTGTTGATCGCGGATTCGAGTTGCTGGCGCGCGTTGTTCAGACGGGCCCTCGCCGTATCTCTCTGCATGCGATATTGATCGTACACACTAACCGCCGTGTCGCCCGACTCGACGAGCTCGCGGTAACGCCTTTCGTTGGCTTCAGCCAGGCGCAACTCCGCCATAACCTGATCATAAGTGGCGCTGGCGGCACGCACCTCGGGAATCGAAGTCGCCTCGAAATTACCGCCCGGGCCGAGGCCGAGACGCGCTTCCGCCTGTCTGACGCCGGCAATCGCCTGCTGGATGCCGGCCTGCGCCTGCCGTAGCCGCAGGCGCGCATCCCGATCATTCAAGCGCGCGATCACATCGCCATGTCGCACAAAGGCGCCGACGTCGACCGGCGTCGCCACGACCTGACCGGAAGCTTGCGACGCCACATCCGATGTCTCATCGGCGATCAGGCTTCCCGTCGCTTGAATGAACGACGGCACTTCGCGCGCGACCGCCGCCGCCGTGGCAACCGTGATCGGCCGCGTTTCCCCCGCCCCCGCTTTTTCCTCTCTACTCTCCTTGGCGTTCGCCTTGGATTCGGAGCGCCCGCAAGCCGCGCCGAACAGCGCGACGGCGAGCACCAGGCAAATAAGCGCGGCAGCGTGCCGCCTGCGGGAGAGAAATAATGAAGACATAAGCTAGCCCTGATCCTACCCCTTTTTATTTAAAACGCCCCGTCGCGAATCCCGGTTACAGATTTCTGCGACGCCGTGTGCGAGAGTCAGCCGGCGAGAGCGATCCGGGTCAGGCTATCCGCCGCCCCGTCACCGGTCATCACGGGAAATTTGCAATTAAATATATTACAGTGTCGAATATGTCACGGTGAGGAGAGACATGAATGGTTGATCGACTGGAAGAAAAGGCGAGGAAACTGCGGGAGTTCTTTGAAGTTGAGCCGAGCGCGGATTTAGTCGCGCCTGATGCCGCAAAGTTGGACATGCGGCCGGAGGTTGCGGAGGGGCTCGGCCACTTCAATATTGAATGGCACATTATTCCGTCGGCGGACGCCGTTCCGCTCAATGACTCTTATCTGGCACGGCTCTACTCGATGGCCCCGCCAGATTTCACAAAGTCCCACGATCAGGGGCCGAGTTACGGCGACCGCATCGTCGAGGGCCACCGGCAGCATCAGGGATGCCTCATCGGCGTGGAAACAACGCCGAAACCGCGTTACCTTCCCGGCAACCGGCAGTTCTACGGCACGCCATACGGCCACGACGCTTCCACCGACCCGTTTGCGCCATACATGGGCCGCGCCGGGATGATGAATGGCACGCGCTACGCTCATAATTATCTTTCGCTGCGCGAATTCATCCGCACCGTCAATGAAGACTGGCGCGCCCGCGCGATCCTGCCCGCAGGTTATCGCGTCACGGTCTGCCCGCCCGCCGTTTTCAATCTCATCGGCGCCATCTTTCATCCTGAGTGGAGCGATACGGAAACGCTTGAGCTCGGCTTCTACCGGGACGAGCGGGGCAACGCGACATGCTATGCGGTCGGCTCGAATGCGCCGGGAGACTTCTCATATGTCAACGAAGTCGAGGGCGATGCCGAATGGTCATTGATGGGATTCCGCCTCGCCCTCGTGCCGGAGTGAGCGGTTGGGCGCCGCTCAGTTGCCGCCATGCTGTGTTACTTGCCAAAGGGAAAGCGACGGCGCTTTTCCGTCCGTGTTTTGAAATTAAGTGTAACCGTAATCGCGCGCCGTACGTCTTCTACAGTAGCTAGCCGGATTGAGTCGACATTCTCTCCTGTATCCGATACGGCTTGCGATAATTCACTATTTCACTATTAGGGAGATGAGACAGATGCAACTGATCGGTTCAAAGAAGTTCATTGGCGGACTGGCGCTGGCCGGGACGATGGCGCTGACGGGGATCGTCGGCTTCGCGCAGCAGGAAACGACGCCGGGGCAGGGCGGCAGAGAGCGCGCCGAGCGGCACGCGAAACGCGGAGGGCACGGCATGAGGGGCGGTTTCGCGGGTCACTTCGCGCACAGCCTCAACCTGACGGACGCGCAACAGGAACAGATGCGACAGATCGCCGCCCGCTATCGCGAGAGCACCAAAGGGCTGCGTGAGCAGGGGCGCGAGGGACGCGGGGGACAGTTTAATGCCTTCAATAACGGCGTGTTCGATGAGGCTGCCGTGCGCGCCGCGGCGCAAGCGCGAGCCAACGCTCGTGTCGAGATGGAAGTGGCGCACGCCCGCATGATGTCGGAGATGTACGCCGTTCTGACGCTGGAACAGAAGACGCAACTCGCGGCCGAGCGCCAGCAGCGGGAGCAGAAGCGGCAGGAGCGGCGCTCGCGTCGTGGCGTAAACCCAGGCCAAATTCAGTAAGGAAGAAACCAAGTCTCCCCAGACATAATCAGTCTCTCCGCTATGACATTCCAGTAGAGGGAACAATGAAAAGCGGCAAGGCCGCAACAGGCGGCCACTGGCAGCCCTTTGCTTGAGGGCTGCCACTTTATTTTCGCCTGGCGGATGGGAAATAATCGGGCTAATTCTTCGGGAAGACTCGGCGCGCGCGGGCAGTTGATACCTATGGACGAGATAGCAGATAACCCTGACCCCGTAGCTTCCCAATCGCCGGCGCGCTCTGACGCCGGACCATCGGATATCGAGCTTGTGGCGCGCGTCTGTGCAGGTGATGAGGCGGCGTTCGAGCAACTCTTCAATCGTCACCGGCGCCGCGTCGCGCTCATCGCGAGCCGGTTCTTTCGCCAGCGCGAACAGATCGAGGAGGTCGTGCAGGAGAGCTTCACGAAAGCCTATTTCGCTTGCGGCGATTTTTCCAATGTGCAGGAGGGATCGTTTGCCGCGTGGCTGGCGCGCATCGCCTTCAACTCGTGTTATGACGAGTTGCGGCGGATGAGGCGGCGCCCCGAAAGTGCGATGAGTGACCTCTCTGAAGAAGAGGCCGTATGGTTGAAAGAGCAACTGCGCGCCGAAGGGGCGGAGGACGACGTCGAGTCGGCGACCGTCGCGCGCGACCTGGCCGGCAAGCTGCTCTCTCGTCTCAGTCCCGAAGACCGTCTGGTGCTCGTCATGCTGGATGTCGAGGGCATGTCCGTCTCCGAGATCGCAAAACTCAACAAGTGGTCAATCTCCAAAGTCAAAGTGCGTGCACATCGCGCGCGCGCGTCGTTGCGAGGTGTGCTGAAGAGATTCCTGTAACCATAAACTGCGCGCGTGCGTTTTCACTTATGAAAGCCGTCATTGAAGTGATAGCTGGAGGCAGGTGCAAATCAATGGTCAGCAAAAAGAATTATCGCGCGTCGGATGAGCGCCTCAACCGCATCGGCCGTGGCGCCGTTCGCGCCTCTGCGGCGAATGAGGCGGAAGGGGAAGATGCTGCCTCATCACCTTTCCTTTACGCGCGGCTTCGCTCGCGGATTGCCGCCGAGCGAGCGCGCCGTGAAGAGGGAGAGGGATGGCGAGCGCTGCTCGGAGTCGTCTGGCGGGCCGCGCCGGCGATGGCGCTTGTCGCCGTCGTCGCCTTCGTCCTGTTCTGGTCGGCAAGCCTCAGCACCCTGCCTCGGGGAGGCTTCAGCGACGAAGCGCTCCTGGGCGCACGAGATGCCGGGATCGAGCGTGTGGTTTTCGCCGACAGGCGC
>JANOGZ010000272.1:0-2553 GCA_031406255.1 Pyrinomonadaceae bacterium
CAGGACGGAGCATCCCGCGATCACCAGACCGATCAGTAAGAGCCGCCCCTCCTTCAGGTGATGGACGCTGATGAAAATGAGCAGCACCTGGATGATCCGCGTGATGGTGACCTGAAAACGAAACGCACCCTCCGGCGGGAAATCATTGGCGACGAATGATAGTGAATAGGCAAAGAGCAATACTCCGAAGCTGAGCCATAAATAACGTGGGACGGCGCGCAGGCTGGTCAGCGCGGGCCCCGGTTTGAGTATGCAGCCGAGCACGGCGATGATGAGGGCCAAGCGAAGAAAGGAGATATCAACGCCGGTCAGCGTCTGCGCCAGCGAGAACGGAATCAGCGAGGGAAACAGCAGCACGACGAAGCAATAGGGATTATAAAAAGACCACACCACGGCGAGCAGCGATATCCAGATCAGCGTCCATTCTTCATTGATCGAAGCGACGGCCATCAGCGATGCGACCGAGAGCGCCGCCCAGAAGGTCAGCGCTCCGGTCGGAAACTGCCGGCGCTCGGGCGCTGGCGCCGCGAACGGGAGCGGCGGGTGCGGTTGCCGCCGGGGCAGGTTTGAAAGTGAAAAGTCTCGTGCTGTGCTCATGCGCTCACCGCATCTCCCTTTCGTTTACCGAAGGCCGCGCGCCAGCCCGGAAGTTCAAACGTGAGCCAGAGACCTCTGGCGCGTAGCAGCGGGAGCGCTGTCAAAAAGTACAGGGTCACGGCGCCCGACAGGATTAACAATGTCGACAGCAGTCTCTCATTGGAAGAGGTTAACAGCCGCGCGCCGCCGATCCAGAAACAACCGAGCAGGAGATAAACGAGGACGTCCTGCGCGAACGTCGTTAGAAAACTCTTCTTGAGAACCAGACGGTGCGCGCACAGCGTGTAGACGATCGTGTAGATCAGATTCTGGAGCAGCCAGAGCGCTGCCGCCGCGGTGATCCCCCAGATGGGGATGGCCACGAGCATCGCCGGAAGAGAGAGCGCGACGCTAAAGATCGTGACGGCGAGGGGGATCTTCGTGTGACCGGTTGCGAGCAGCAGAAGATAGCTCGGGTTCTGAACGGAAAAGAGCAGATTCGCCAGCGCGAGCAGCGAGAGCGCCGCGGACGTTTCTCTGACGACATCCGCATTTTGCGTCCACAGCGCCAGGATCTCGCGAGAAAAGAAGAAGATCGCCAGACCGGCGCAGGCGCTCAGACACACGCTGGCGTTCATCACCCGGCGATAGTCCCGCGCGAGGCGTTCTTTGTCTTCGCTCGCGGCCTGCGCCGAAAAGCGCGGGAAGGCGGCCAGCCCGAGCGAATGAGAAATAAGCAGCAACGCTCCGGCCGCGGTCGAAGCGATCGCATAGTAGCCGAGTTGCGCGAGCGGCAGAGACTTGCTGATCACGATCCGATCCGCTCCCGCCAAAATCACGCCGAGCGTTCCGGCCACGTTGAAGCTCAGGGCGTAGCGCCACACGCGCCGCAAAATTTGCGGATCGAAGCGCGCCGCGGAGGTTGATTGACGGTTGAGTATGCGCCACACCGCCAGCCCCGTCGCCGCGACCTCCAGGATATAAGCGAACGCCTGCGTGAGCAGAAACGCCGTGATCGTCGGCGAGATCCAGATGACGACGGCGAGGGCTCCGAGCACGCGCAGAGACGCGCTCGCGATGATTATTCCGTTGAGTAGCACCTGCTCCTGCATGCCACGCAGGACGCCGCCGTAGAGCAGCGTCGGCCATCGCGCGGCGAAGGAGACGGCCATGACCGCAAAAGCGAACTGCACTTCGGTGGGCGACATCCGCTCGACATGAACCCAGTTGGTCGCGATCCAGCCCGCTCCGGAGAAGATGA
This sequence comes from Pyrinomonadaceae bacterium, assembly GCA_031406255.1. GTDB lineage: Bacteria > Acidobacteriota > Blastocatellia > Pyrinomonadales > Pyrinomonadaceae > JANOGZ01. The sequence goes on from JANOGZ010000272.1 coordinate 1,838, forward strand.
CGAGACCGCTGCACAGCGCGATCGTCCAGTAGATCAACTCGAACGTCCGGACGAGCCGCTTGTTCTCTGCGGTGGAGCGGCCCTGTTCGAGATTGCGGGCGACTTCGCGGGTCGCGGTTCCGGCCAGACCGAGATCAAAAAAATCGCAGATCATCTGGAGAGAAACGAAGAGCCCGACCAGGCCGTAGGCTTCCGTGCCGAGGGCACGGATGAAGATTGGCACCGCTAAAATGGCGAGCAGGGAGGCCCAGAGCCTCCCGCCCATATTCGCGATCACGTTCCACTTGAGAGATTTTCCCGGCATAAACGTCTCTGGCTTTGACGGTTCGAATCTACGGCTTACCGCGCTGGCATTTAGGTGCCGGAAGCGAGTCGATCCGCATCCGCATCGATCTGGTAATAGGACTGCTGGTAGTAGCCGTGATAGTAGTAGTCGTGCGAGCGCAGGTTGACGTTGTTGAGCACGACGCCGAAAATCTTCGCGCCGACCTCCTGGAGCAGTTGCCGTGTGCGGCGGGCGAGGTCGCGCGAGCTCCGGCCGCCGTGCACGACCAGCAGCACGCCATCGACCATTGACGCGGCGAGCACGCCGTCGGTGCTCGCGGATCTCGGGGCTCGCGGCGACCGCCTCCTCCAGGGCCGAAGGCAGCTCCGGGACCTGGACCTCGAGCGGTCGAAGCTCACTCGCCGCCGGCTCGACATGCGCGGACCCGGGC
>JANOGZ010000292.1:0-3009 GCA_031406255.1 Pyrinomonadaceae bacterium
GCCGGATCAGTGAGAATCACGAAATCACCGAGGCCTCCGACGCGTTCGGCGTCAAAATTGGGATAACCCTCATCGGATACGATAGTAATCACAAGGATGCGCGTTTTAGGACGATAGAGCAGGAGGTGCTCCGGCGCGCCCATCCTTTCTTCGCTATGAAATCGGCCGTTGACGTGCACCACCAGGGCTTCAGGCTTCTGTTTAAGGTGCTCGGCGATAGAAAAACCCATCGTCGCATCGCGCAGATTCTGCGCGTCCAGCAGATGAAAGGCGCCATGCGCGGCAAGCGGCGCGGAATGCGGATTAGAGGCCATCGGGGGGGCTTGCGGCGGCATCGAGATGGGTGGCGCAGGCTGCTGTTGCGGGCGCGCCATCCCTCCGCCCATCAGCTGGTTGAACTTGGCGGCATAGCCCGGCGACGCGGCGGCGTACGGAAGGGGCGGGAGCCAGTTGCGCGTTACTTGAGAAAGGTTCAGCAAAGAATCTCGGCCGAGCCGCGAGACGCGCGTCACATAACGCCCCGGAGCATTGGCAGCGATCACGGGTAGTCTGTGCTCACGCGCAAACTCGATAATCGGTCGATAATCGGTCAAGTAGTTTGGCCACGGGCGGCTGCCGGCGAGAAAATGCCGCTCGATGATCAGCCCGGCCAGATACTCATCAAGGATGAGCTGCACGTCGCGCTCAAACATTTCGAATGAAACAGCGACCGAACGCTTCGCCGGTTTCGCCGACCCTCCGCCGTAGCGCTCATGGGCTTGCCGCACCAACTCGAACTCTAGATAGTGTGCGACCGGATCGTTGTGCATTTCTCCGACGCAGACCACCTCTACCGTGCCCAGCGCTTCGATCAGGTTTGCGATGGTCGTGGGCTTTCCGTTCGCGTCATAGATACGGTAATTGGTTTCAATAACCATGGGTCCGGCGCCAGCGGGTTGTTGGGCAGCTAGGGGAAGAGGTTGAGCTAACAGAAAAGCGACGAGCAATAGTGCTAAAGCCATAAATTCTAGAAACCTTTAACGTAAAATCTGAACAGGTTTTAGCATTTTAGAAGGGCATCTGCAACCGTCCGCATTAAAAAGCCGACAGCGCGGCCTGTTCTTTCGTCCGTCCCCAATATGGATGCCATTCGAAGACGAGGTTTGCGCCGGGAAAACGAGCGACACAGACGAGCGTGCTGGGGGTTGCGCCCCGCGCCGTTAGTATCCGCTACCCGGTGCGGGAGCGGCATGGGCACGCCGGGTATGGCGAAGACATGTTACAGTGCTCCGGGAAGTGAGCTGTGCGAGGCGATAACGGCTGGAAGTGTTTTTGCCGGTCGGGTACAACGGCGGCGCATATGCGGGTCGGTCTGAGTTCCATGACGCGGCGAGTCTCGGTCTTTCGGCTTTCTCCGCGAGGGGGGAATCTTTCGAAACCGTGTCGCGTTGTTGTCTTATTCTTCATAAAACGGGAATAACGCAGGGCATCAGCATTTACTGAACAGAGGAAACGGTTCGTGCGACGGGTTCTTTCATGTTTGACGCCGCAGGTGATTATGTTTTTGCTCAACAGTTTATCCTGTACAGTCGTGGTCGCCGAGCGTCCGCATACGCTGACCGGTGAGTTCCGCGCGCACAGAAATTTCCGCTCGCGATTTCTGGCAGCCGAACGAGATGTGCTCGTCTACCTGCCGCCCGGTTATAGCGCTGACAAAAGAAAACATTACCCGGTGCTCTACTTGCAGGATGGGCAAAATCTGTTTGACGGGGCAACCTCATATGTTCCAGGCATGGAATGGCGCGTTGATGAGACTGCTCAGCAGTTGATCAAAGCAAAGGCGATCGAGCCGCTGATCATCGTCGGTATTTACAACGCCGGCCGAGAACGCATCGATGAATACACCCCGACGAGAGATATCATCCATCAGGTGGGCGGGAAGGCGAATTTGTATGGCCGCATGATCGTCGAGGAAATCAAGCCGTTTATTGATGCCCAGTACCGCACGCTGGAGGGGCCAGCGGATACGGGCCTGGGCGGCTCTTCGCTGGGCGGGCTGGTATCGCTCTATCTCGGACTGAAATATCCGCTCACATTCGGGCGATTGGCGCTCGTCTCGCCTGCCGTGTGGTGGGACAACAAAGTAATCCTTCGTGACGTGCAACGTCAGACACTGAAACATCCGCTGCGTATCTGGCTCGACATGGGAACCAGAGAAGGCCCGCACGCAATGGACGACGCCAGGCTGCTGCGCGATGCGCTAATTGACAAGGGATGGGTGCTCGATTCCGACCTGATGTATTTCGAGGCGATCGGCGCCGAACACAATGAGCACGCCTGGGCGCAGCGCGTCGGGCCGCTACTCAGATATCTTTTCCCGATAAAGAACCATTGAGCGCACCGCCAGGTACGCGAAAGGGCCGCTGCCAGGTAACAGCGGCCCTTTCGCTTTTTCGAGACATTCCTGTGACGGATTGACTTATGGCTGTCTGTGTTGAGCGTACATGCCGTCCATACGGAATGACTGGCCAATGGTAAACTGGGCAATGCACGGATCATCCCCATAGTCCATGAAATTAAAGATCGGGTCGGTGCCGGTGTCTTTGGCAGAGGTGCAGGAGTCGCGCCCGACCGGACAGCCGAAAGCCGGAGAGCGTTCCGCCGGCGTGTCGTCAATATAATCGTTTTTGGTACTGCATCCGCCCTGGAAGGTATGGAAGAGACCGAGCCAGTGGCCGACTTCATGTGTCCCGGTGTCGCCTTCGTTGTAGGGCACGGCCGAGCCGCCCGGAAGCGATGAGAAGAGGCAAACCACGCCATCATCTGACGGCTGGCTCTTATAACTCCAGGGGAAGGTGGCGAAGCCGAGAAGCCCGCCGGCCAGATTCGCCGTATAGAAGTTTAAGGCGTTGGAGCCTCCCTGACGTAGGGCCGCTTTGGCCTCGCGTTCCTCGCGCGATCCGAAACCCATGTTGTACCACGCGGTGTTTGTGGTGCGTGTGGTCTCCATGAGTTTGAATCTAAAGGCCG
>JANOGZ010000317.1:0-4119 GCA_031406255.1 Pyrinomonadaceae bacterium
CCCGGATCACGATTGATGATTCGGACTTCTTCGTGCAGCAGCAGTACGTTGATTTTCTGGGTCGGTTCCCGGATCAAAGCGGTTTCAATTTCTGGAATAAACAGATCGCTGACTGTGGCAGCGATGCGGCATGCGGCGAAATTAAGAGAATCAACACCTCCGCCGCCTTTTTCCTCTCAATCGAGTTTCAGGAAACGGGCTTTTACGTCTACCGCCTGCACTCAGGCAGCCTCGGCAAGCGGCCAGTCTACGCCGAATTCATGCCGCAGGCGCGGCAGGTCGCCAGGGGTGTGATCGTCGGTCAGGACGGGTTCCAGAATCTGTTGGAGAACAATAAGCAGGCATTCGCCGACGCCTGGATCGCCCGCGCTGACTTCAAGGCCGCGTATGACGGTTTGGGTAACACCGCTTATGTAGACAAGCTAATCACGACAGCTGGCCTCGCGGCCGCCGCGGTGAATCGCGATGCGATCGTCGCCGGGTTGAATGCCGGCACCGAGACGCGCGCGACGGCGCTCAGGAAGGTCATCGAGAGCGGGGCGTTCGCGCAAAAAGAGACTAACCCGGCGTTCGTGCAGATGCAGTATTTCGGTTACCTGCGGCGCGATCCCGATGAAGGCGGATACAACTTCTGGCTCGGCAAGCTCAACCAGTTCAACGGCAACTTCGTGAACGCGGAGATGGTCAAGGCGTTCATCATTTCCGCTGAATACCGCGATAGATTCTAAAGCGAATAAACGCTATTGACGTAAGAGGCTGGCTTCCACGTGGAAGCTAGCCTCTCTTCTTTGCGGCGGCAAATATCTTCAGCGCGACCCACTGCGGCCAGCGTGTCAGCCACCACAGCAGCAGCGCTCCCGCCGCGGCCAACGATACCAGCAGGCCATACAGTACGGATTTCGGCCGGTAAACAAATTTGACGAGGTGTTCTCCGGGCGGAAGCACGACGCCGCGCAGATTGTAATTGACGCGCAGAGTCTCGGCGGGGTGTCCATCAATGGTGGCGCGCCAGCCCGGGTAATGATTCTCGCTCAGGACGAGTACCGCCGGGGCCGCGCAGGCCGTTTTCACATCAATGCGGTTCGGTTCATATCTCACTATCTGCGCGCGCCTCGCCGCGTCTTCGGTCCCCGTCAGCTGCGCTTCAAGCTTCACGTCAATCAAAGCGGTGCGGTGCGGCTCCCACGCCTCTCCCGCCGGTAATTTGCCCGTTCGGATCATTTCGAGCGAGGCTTCATCCGGCTGGGTCAAAACTTCTGTGGCGAGCCACGCGCGCGGAAGTGCGCGCGTGTTTTCATATACTAATGTCTCTCCGAACTCGCCCGCCCGCCGCCACCGCGCGTTACCCGCGAGCCATTCCCGGCTGAGGGCGATGGTTCTCCCCTTCTCTCTCTCATCGATCAGCGAGATGCGCTGCACGCTCAGGCCGAGCTGCGGCGCTTCGGGAAGCGCCGCCACCTGCACTTCGCCGCCCGTAATGATGGCTTCCCGGGGAAGCGCGAATGACGTGACGTAACTGTACGCCTCATAACGCAGCTCTTTGTCCTGTGCTTCGGTGCTCAACGCGATGGGCGCGCGTCCGTGCTTGATACTCTTCGCGATGTCCGGCCGGTCGTGCGCCCACTCGGCCGTGTCATCGCCGGCGCGCAGTGGAAACTCGAAGTCGCCTCCGTCTTCGGCGCGCAGCCGAACGTATCCAACGATTCGCCCGTCGGGTATCGTGGCCGACCACGTCAGGTTAGTGACGAGCGCTACTCTGCTCGCCGCCACTCCCGGCACACTGAAGGCGGCGCGCGCATTACCGGTGAGATAAGGCAGTCCTAAATCTTCTTCGGCGAAGGCGTACCGGCCGATTTTTTGCGGGGCCGCCGCGAGCGTCGCCGCCTGCGGCTCAGCCTTTGGCGTATCCGTCGGAGGGCGCTCTGCGATCAGGTATCGCACGTTCAGCAGATCGAATTCGCGCCCGACCGTGAGGCTGCGTTCCGGGTCGGTCAGCTCGCCCCAGACCTTCATGTCGCCGGCGAGGCGGCTGTAGCGCGCCAGGCCGAAGCCGTCGTAACCGGCGGCGTTTTGAATCCCGTGCTGCATATACGTGTTGGGCTGCAACGCGAGATCATAGTGATTGATTTTTAATTGTGAAGGGTCGAGCGACTTATTCGGATCGAAGGGAAATGCCAGGCTCAAAACTCGGTAAGGCTCGCCCGTCCCGGCCTCCCGCTCACGCAGGAACGTCACCTGCGGCGGCTCCCCCCACAGCGCGTCATCACCCGCCGGGCTCTGCCGCCAGCCGCTCGTGTATCCCCATAGCATCAGGTCTGCCCCGATCACGCAGATGACCAGAGCGGTTCCGGCGCGCCCGCGCGCCAGTCTCCACACCGCCCACGCGCTCACCGCTGCCAGCACGACCGGCAGAAACAGCTCCGGCGCGCGTAGCAGACTGACCGGGGCCTGGCGCCCCAGATGAAATTCCGAGGGCCGCCACACCGTCACCGCCATGATCGTCAGCGCGACGACGCTCGCGCCGACAACAAGCGTCAGCCCCGTGATCCGCGCGCGGCCCCGACTCGAAGAGATCGCGGTTATTCCACGCCCGGCCAACACCGCCAGCGCGAAATCCACTTCCATCAAGTGGCGCGCCGGCACGCGAAACAGGTTGAGCACCGGGACGTAATAAATCAGGCGGTAGAGATCAAACGGCCAGAAGCGGCCCAGCGCCAGCGCGAAACAGATGAGCGCTGCGGCGCTCCAGAATTTCGTCCGCGCGTCGCGCTTGATAATCACGGCGAGTGCGGCCAGCATCAGCGTCGCGGCGCCGACATAACCCGCATATTCGGCATAAAAGTCCGGGCCGACGTAGGGCGCGCGGAAGAGCGTGCCGTCGCCGCCGCCGAGCAGATACGGGGCGACAAAGGTGAGCGAGAATACGGGCGGCAGCGAAAATGAAGTGAAAAAGTCGTAACTGGCGGACGCGCGCACGCTGTTGCGCATTAGCTCGACGGTCGGTAAGATTTGCACCGCGGCTAAACCCAGACCGGCGGCGATAAATGCGCAGGAGAACAGATATCGCCGCTGCACACTATTCGCGGTAGACAGCGCCATGTAAGCGCTGTACGCGCCGCCGAGGAGCAGCGAATAAGCGAGCGACTGCGGGTGCCCGCCGAAAGCCTGGAGCGCGACGAGCGCGGCGATCAGCACTCCCCAGAAGCGCCGGCCGGTCGCGCCGTATCCGTCCGTCGCCCATAAAATCCACGGCAGCAGGCATGCCGACTGGATGATGTTCAGGTGGCTGACTTGTCCGACGAGGAATCCGCTTAACTGCCAGACGAGTCCGGTGGCGAGCGCGCCGGCGAGCGTCGCGCCGGCGCGGCGCGCGTAGAGGAAGGCGCCTGATCCGGCCACCGCGTAAGCGGAAAGCACCGCCAGGTTCATCGCGACCGGGGCGCTAAAGATCAGAAAGAACCAGTTGAGCGGCAGCAGCACTCCGCCCTGCGCCGCGCCGAGCAGCGGCATACCACTGAAGATGAAAGGATTCCAGAGCGGCACGTAACCGTCGAGCACTACCCCGGCGGCCGCCACGCGCAGCGGGAGATTGAAGAGCACACCGTCGGCCGCACACAGCACGATCACTCCGCGTACGGCGGAGAAGAAATAAATGAACGGCGTTAGCGCGACCGCTAACAATGCCACATGCTCGGGAGTTATCTGGCGAAGACGCAATGGACGAATCATTAATTCAGGGGCGGCCCGTCGTACCGCGACCGGCGGGGTCGAGCCGTAGCGCTGTGGATGCGTTGGCCCGCGCGCTCTTGATCGGAAAACGTGCCGTCGTCGCACACAGGGCGGAGGCGCTCGCGGCCGGCCTCCTGCTCGTGATGGCCGTCAACCTTCTCTCCGCGATCGCGCGCAAGTCCATCACCAACGATGAGATTGTTCACATTCCCGCAGGATACTACCATCTCGTTGACGGTTATTTCCAACTCAACAATGAGCACCCGCCGCTCATCAAGATGTGGGCGGCGCTGCCGCTGCTTTTCATCCAGCCGAACGAGCCCCCGCCGCCGACCGACGGGACCGAAAATTTCATGGAACGCACCTGGGGTTATCACGCGCGTTTCTGGC
>JANOGZ010000331.1:0-1034 GCA_031406255.1 Pyrinomonadaceae bacterium
CCTTCTGTTTCTCTTTCAATAAGCCATAATTACCTGCGATTCTAGAGAGTGTTTTAGCTTCCCCGGCACGATCACCGGCAGCACGCCAATGAGCCAATGCCTCTGTATACTTCTCAATCGCTCTTCGAGATTCCGTAGTGGTGACCTTGCTATCTAGTCCTGCTCCCTCTTTAAAGAATTTATCAGCAGCAACAATCTCCTTATCCTTCGCCGTTGCCACTCTTAGGTCGGTGATCTTCACTTCGTATCGCCCGGCAGTCGCCTCTTTCTCCAGCGGACGCACTTCCAGTCGAAAGCTTCCAGAAGTCTCTGTCACCAGTAACACTTCTTCCGGCCCTTTTGTGCCGTTAGGGCTATCTACATTGGCTAGTTCTTTACCGTCCGGGCCAGACAATATCACCATTACGTCAATACCACGCTGATCGACAATTACGTGCAGAAACTGACCCGCGGCCATCATTATTTGATATGAATGAATATCACCTCCTGCCATCTCTCGTTCGATCGGCTTACCCGTTTCCAGCACGCGAGTATCTTTCTCATTCCTTGCGGCGCTACTCGCGCCAGCCGTCGTCTGTGGCGACGCTGCGGTATGGACAGGAGGGAGCATGAGGGCGGTCGCCAGCATGACCACAATCATAGAAATGTTAAAAAGAGAGGATTTTGTTTTCATAATTCACCTGCGGCGGCTAGCGATTAAGAAGACTAATTGAGGCCGAACTGCTCGCTTCATCTTCAGGAGAGGAGCTCCATCTTCTATGTTGGGCACATAGCGTAGACACTGCACGGAAGGATGTCAACGAGGGGTGAGACGCGCCGACTATTCAGAACACGCGCCCCGAAGGGGCGTGGGACATTAGCCGGTGGCAAGCGCCGCGGCGCGCCGCCACCGGAACACACGCCCCAATCAGTCACGCGCTCCGGCAGGAGCGCCGGGCATTGCTCACATTGATCCGGCGCCCCGGCCGGGGCGCGCATCGCAATGGGCGTGCAAGACCGGTGGCGGCCCGCTTCGCTTTGGCTCGCGCTTGCCA
>JANOGZ010000368.1:0-2325 GCA_031406255.1 Pyrinomonadaceae bacterium
AAGCTCCAACAGGGCTTACGGTAAATCAATGCTAAAGAGGATATTTGGTGGTGGAGAATATTATGAGTGACCACGAGTTCGCCAAACTATTTAGCGAGAGAGTTAGAGAAATAGCTCGGGAAGTCTTTCGCGAAGCCGCCCATGATTACATAGCCCGGCCCGGTTTGACCGACGATGCCCCGGGAAAGCTACGCGCACAGATTTGTCTAATCAAGGCCAAAGAGCGCGTCACGGTCAAGGAAGCTGCGCTGCTGCTCTCATGCTCCGAGAGCCACGTACGCAAACTCGTCAGGCTCGCCAGTAAGGGGAAGAGTCCGCGCCCGATCCCCGCCGTTGATATGGAAGGGGTGACTGTTTTCCCCCTCCGTGATCTTTTAGACTGGGCCAGTCCTCAGCCGCCACAGGCAACGCAAGACAACCATGCGATCCGAAACAAAGCGGCTTGAGTCTTGCCTTACGTTAACGCTCGGCATAAACTCACCTCACTTCTCTAGCCGCTTTCTACTCAGTAGGAGAAAGCGACATGACAATTAGACAACGCGGTAAGGAAGGCATCTGCGAATCCCAGTTCTGGATTGATGGCGATTTTCATCAATTCACTTTCAACGGGAAGAAGGGGATGCCCCTAATCACTACAAAAAAACAGGCGAGGGAGTACGAAGATGACCTGAAACGACAGATCAGGACTGGAACGTTCCTGAAGGATTCCGATCTGAAGAACTTCGCAAAGTTCTTCAAGGAAATCTACATGGACTATTCGCGCACCCACAAAACGCCGCTCGCCACAGAGTTCGACGAGCAGTACGGCAGGCGGCTACTGGAAGAGTTCGGCAAGAAGACGCTTCTACAGATCACGCCGCGCATGATCGAGAATTATCTCGCCAAGCTGCAACAGACTGAAACGCGATTTGGCAGACCTCATTCTCCGGTCACTGTGCGACGGCACTACGACATGATCAATCAACTCTTCAACATGGCTATCCGCGAGCGGGTCATCAACGATAATCCCTGTCGACTGGTGAGCCACGCCGTCTTGAAAGATTTTCCGACCTGGCAGAATCGCGAGCGATGGCTCAACAAGTTCGCTGCGGACGAAGAAGATCGCCTCTTCGCGGCTTTCAACGAATACGGCGAACACTTAGCAGCCATCACCCGCATCATCCTCAACACCGGCATCAGGCCGCCCAAGGAAGTCCTGAGCATTAAAAAGGAGCACGTTAATCTCTCTGACCAAGCACGTTATTACAGAGTTGAGAAGGTTGACGTGCTGATCCCACCCAGAGCTGTCCTGGTCGCTAAAGGCAAGGATGGCAAGCCGCGCGTGCTGCCGCTAAATCGCGTGGCGCAGAACGTCTTCGCAATTCTCCTTGAAGATTCGACGACAGGAGAGTGGCTCTTCACCAACCGTGATGGTAAACCGATGAAAGCTATCAAGAAAGGGTTTACCGCCGCCTGCGTGAGGGCCGAAATCGAAGACCTGCGCCCGTACGATCTGCGTCATACTTTCGCCACGCGGCTTCTGGATCGCGGCGTTCACCAGTACGTGATCTCCGCGCTACTCGGGCACGCAATGCCGGTCACCGGCTTCGGCCATGCCTCACGCATCACGCCCGGCTACGCGCATGCCACGTGGGAAACGATGGTTGAAGCTGTCGAAAGCCTTGAATACCCTGCAACGCTGATCCAAAGCGCATTTGCGGTAGTTAAAAATCAGTTGCAGGTGAATGAAGCGAGAAAGGTCAGTTAGCTCTTGATGGAAGACTCGCAAGAATATTTCAATTCGGAGTCTGCCAAAAGTCTGCCAAAACGGAGTGCGATGCAGGAAAGTTACACGTTCTACGAGGTGGCTAAATTATTGAGAGGCCTCGACATAAAAATGGTAGGCGCGCGCGGATTTGAACCGCGGACCCCTACCGTGTCAAGGTAGTGCTCTACCCCTGAGCTACGCGCCTATAAAGCTATCCAAATAATTCGCTTCAGCTAACCGAAAAAGCGAGCGGGTACGTTAACAAAGCCCCGGCGCGCCTGTCAAGCGATCGCTTTTAATAGCCCCTTTCACAGAATTTATGTCTCGCCCGCACCGATTAAGCGGTGCGGGCCGCTTCGGTCGCGACCCGCTCCCATTCCGCGTAGAGCGAGCGAAGCCGTTCGTCCGTCTGCTGGTAATCCTGATTAAGCGCAAGGAGGCGGTCGGGCACCCGGGCCACCTCGGGGCGGGCCATTTCCTGGGAAAGCTCGGCGAGCCGCTTTTCAGTTTCGGCGATTTCCGCCTCGACCGCCTGCGGCGCGCGCTCGGCGACCTTCTTCTGGCGTTGGCTATCCGGG
>JANOGZ010000371.1:0-3610 GCA_031406255.1 Pyrinomonadaceae bacterium
GACTCTCGCAGCTGCCACAACTGAAAGTTATGGCCTACAGCACAGTCTTCCGCTACAAGCATCGGGCGTCCGAATCTCAAACCATAGGACGAGAATTAGGCGTACGCGCGGTGCTCACGGGCAGAGTGCTTCAGATCGACGACCGTTTGATCATTAAGATCGAACTGGTTGATGCGGCGGATGGGACGCAGATCTGGGGCGAGCAATACAACTGGAATCTCTCAGATATACTAACGGTGCAGGAGGAGATTCCGCGCGAAATCTCTGCGCAGTTACGGCTGAAGTTGACCGGCGAAGAGCAGCGGCGATTGGCTAAGCGATACACGGAAAGCACCGAAGCTTATCAACTCTACCTCAAGGGCCGCTACCACCTGAACAAGAGAACAGAAGAAGGATTCAACAAAGGCGTAGAGTATTTCGAGCAGGCGATCGCACGTGATCCCTCTTACGCGCTGGCCTACGCCGGATTGGCCGACTCCTATATCTTGCTTGGCGCTGGCGACTATGCGGTGCTAGCCCCTCGTGAGGCCATGCTCAAAGCGAAGGCAGCGGCGACCAAAGCTTTGGAGATGGATGAAACGATTGCCGAAGCCCACACCTCATTGGGTTTTTTGAACTATATTTTCGACTGGGATTGGGGCGGTGCGGAAAAACATTACAAGCGAGCCATCGAGCTCAACCCTAACTATGCGACTGCCCATCATTGGTACAGCCTCTATTTGACAGCCATGTTGAGAATGAATGAGGCGCTGGAAGAGGCACAACGAGCACAAGAGCTGGATCCTCTCTCGCTCATTATCAACACCGATTTGGGATTGGTCTTCTATCGCGCACACCAGTACGACCGCGCCATCGAACAGTTCAAGAAGACGCTTGAGTTGGAGCCGAACTTCGTCCCGGCGCGCTGGAATCTCGGTCGCGCCCTCGTGCAGAAGCGGATGTACGGGGAGGCCATCATGGAATTGCAAAGAGCGACGGAGCTATCCAACCGTAATCCAGTGTATCTGGCCGCCTTGGGTCACGCTTATGCAGTATCGGGTAGAAGAGAGGAAGCGACGAAAATATTAAATGAGCTGAAAGAGTTATCGAAGCGACGTTACATCCTGCCGAATCTGATTGCGATCATTTACGTAGGCTTGAACGAGAAGGATCAAGCCTTCGCATGGCTGGAAAAAGCCTTTCAGGAGCGCTCCGATTTCATGATTGTGCTGAAAGTGGATCCAGTGCTGGACGGCTTACGCTCAGACCCGCGGCTTCAAGACCTGTTGCGACGCGTTGGCTTGAGCCAATAGCAGGATAGCTAAGCTCACAGAGTTTGGTAGGTATGCCGGATACGTATATGCAGAGCCTCTCCCATCATATTTATCAGTTCGACGATTTCACGTTGGACCTGACTGGCGGCTGCTTGCTGCGCGAAGGGCAGGAAGTGAAACTGCGGCCCAAGGTCTTCGAGGCGCTCAAGTATCTCGTCGAGAATAACAATCGGCTCGTTAGCAAAGCCGAGCTGATCAAAGCCGTCTGGACAGACTCATTCGTCACGGATGATTCGATAGTGCAGTGCTTGGTGGAACTGCGACGTGCGCTCGGTGATGATGCGCAGCAACTGATCAAGACTGTTCCCAGACGGGGCTACATTTTTATGGCTCAAGTGAGCCAAGGTAGTCCGCCAATGCCAGGCGTGATTTATGCCGAGCAAGTCGAGGGCGTGAAGGTCGTCATCGAAGAGGCGCGCAGTGACTTTACGCAGATGATCAATCGGGCGCGCGCGACGGTCGAGAGTAAGATTAGACAACCGGCTCTTGGCGTCGTTTTAGTGATTCTTGTGCTTATTAGTGTCGGTCTCTATCTCTTTCTTCGAGGCGAAAAGCCAGTAGGTAAGGAAATACATTCTATCGCCGTCCTCCCGCTGGGTAACGCTAGTGCCGATCCGAACGTGGAATATCTCTCGGACGGCATCACCGAAAGCATCATTAACAGCCTCTCGCAATCGCCCAAATTGAAAGTGATGGCGCGTGCCACCGTATTCCGCTACAAGGGTCAGCAAACCGATCCTTTAAAGGTTGGGCGCGATCTCAAGGTTGAAGCGGTGCTGACAGGAAAGGTCATCCAGCAAGGCGACAATCTGGTCATTCGGGTAGAGTTGGTGAACGTAACAGATGGGACACAATTATGGGGCGAGAAGTATGACCGGAAGCTATCAGACATTTTCGCAGTTCAGGAAGAGATCGCAAAGCACATATCGGAGAAGCTGCGATTGAAACTGACGGACGAAGAGCAGAAGCGACTGACCAAACGTTACACCGGAAACGCCGATGCGTATCAGGCCTATTTGATGGGCCGCTACTTCTGGAACAGGCGTAGTGAAGATGGGATGAAGAAGGGGATTCAGTATTTCCAGCGGGCTATTGATACTGACCCCGGTTATGCGCTGGCTTACGCCGGACTGGCGGATTGCCATCTGCTGTTGTTTAGCTATAGTTTTCTGCCCCCGAAGGAGAGCGCGCCAAAGGCATGGGCCGCCGCCACAAAGGCCTTGGAGCTAGACGACAGCTTGGCTGAAGCTCACACCTCACTGGCTTGGTTCAAGTTCAGTTACGACAGGGACTGGGCGGGCGCAGAACGTGAATTCAGACGAGCCATTGAGCTCAATCCGAACTATGCCACCGCTCATCATTGGTATGGGTTTTATCTGGCCTTGCTGGGCCGCTTTGATGAAGGGCTGGCGGAAATGAGGCGCGCACAGGAGCTAGATCCGCAGTCGCTCATCATTCATACGAACGTGGGCCGGCTCCTCTACTTTGCGCGACAGTACGACGCAGCGATTGAGCAGCTCAAGAGCACGCTTGAAATGGAACCGAACTTCTCCTCGGCTCGCGAAAAACTGGCGGAAGCTTATGAGGCGAAGCAGATGTACCCGGAAGCCATTGCCGAATACCAGAAATGGGCCACGCTTGATGGAGACGACGAGCTCGCGTCCAAGCTCGGGCAAGGTTACGCGACGTCCGGGTACAGAGGCGCAATCAGGAAGTGGATTGACCACATCGGAACGACACGAGAGCAGGATTTTACTCTACTGGCGTTGTTATATTCAGCACTCGGAGACAAAGATCAGGCCTTCTACTGGCTCGAAAAAGCTTATCAGGCGCACTCCACGTGGCTTGACCATCTAAGAGTGCATCCGATGTTCGATAACCTTCGGGCAGACCCGCGCTTCGCAGACCTGCTCCGACGAATCGGGCTCGACCAGTGAAAACCAGATCGATTTTTTTCGGCTCCGAATCCAAGTCTCGAGCGGTAAGAAGCCTCAAAGCCGGGAGTCAACGTCTTAGGGTTTGATCTTTCTTCGGACGGCCGATCTGGAGATTCAGTAAAAGAGGAGAGTGATAAAGGGTAATGCAACTGCCGCCAGACGGTATTTGAATGCACAGTGTTCCTGCTAAAAAGTAATCCAGGAATCAGTATGCAGAATACTTCCCACAACACCTATTCAAAGTTGGTATCAGTAAATACTCGGTGAATCGAAGGGGCCATCTACCGCGGCTCATACACACAGTGACCGGCTTACGCTTCCCATCCTGCACAAAGTGCTAAGTTATTGTTCCATGAGAAA
>JANOGZ010000415.1:0-2502 GCA_031406255.1 Pyrinomonadaceae bacterium
AACTCTCCGCGCAGGGCACGCCTCATAGTTATGATGATCAGCGGCACGATGCAGACGGCGAGCACCGTATGTGAGATGAGCACGGTGAAGTAGATGGGGCGCGCTATTCCCTGCCCGATGAAGCGCGTCGAGCCGTGATTATAGTGGTAAATCACATAGGAGACGAGAAACAAGACGGAGACCGACACCGCCGCGATCATGCAGACCAGATGCGCCGTGATCTTGCGGCGGCTGATGAAGAAAAAGCCGGCGACGATTAAAATGCCACTCGTGGCATTTAGTAGAGCGTTTAAATGCGGTAGTACGGAATAGTTCATAAAACGGGTTTACCCGGCATTAACTATCTTCTTGAGCCGCGTCTTTCTCGCGCGCAATTGTCTTCTTGAGTCCCTCTTCCGTCAAAGCGTAAAAATCGTTTCCGCGCTCTTCGAGCAGGTTATCCGCGACGAGTCGTTCGACCGCGTCGAAGACGGCCGTGCGTGATTCCGGATCATTTCCGCCCGCCTCGAACAATTCGTGCAAATCGAGGGACTCTTTATTCAATTCCAGGAACATGCCCAGCACGCGCCGCGATAAATCATCCCTTAACTCACTCATTATTTTACCTGCCGGATTCTTTAGCCACGTTACCGCTCGTCTGCGCGGCAACCGCGAACGGTGACATTAATTGATGCGCCTTCACCAGCGCCCGAGCGGAAGACGTCGCGACGCATCAGCGTGTAAGCTTTGTGACGGATCGGTCGGAGGGATGGAAATCACGCGCCGCGAAAGGCTTCGACCAGTGAAGAGGTGTCCTCGTATTGGCGAAATCCGGCCACTTTGTCGCCGCGGAACGTGAAGACCATCGCCCAGTCGTGCTCGAAAGGGCGACCCGTCTGGCGCGAACGCGCCTTCACATGACCGAGCGCCACGACCTGGTCGCCCTGCGCGATATACTCGCGCGGCTCGAACTGCTCAAACTCGACCGCTCCGCCCATCGAGATGAAGAATTGTGCTACCTGCTCCGGCCCCCGCCGCAGGCCGGCGTACGGGATGCCATCAAGAGGCCCCGGCATCCACCATTCCACATCATCTGTCACGGCACTCAGCACCGTCGCGACATCGCCACGTCCGTAGGCCGCAAATACTTCCTGTACGGTCTGCGTGTTTTGCTGTTCGTTCATTACTCACCTTTTTTGGGAGAGTGTGAAGGTTTTGGCGGTGCGGGAGGCCGCTCGCTCATTTCTTCATATCCGCATCTCTCACACTGCCAGATCGGAAATAGCGAAGAAGGATCGCCCGGGCTCTGATAAATGGCGCGATCTGATGGAATGATCTTGCCGCCACACTTCGGACACGCGCGGCCGCGGATACTCTGTTTTCCGATATTCACATTCGTTTCGTCGCTTTTTACCATCATGAGTAGGTGTAACCGTCACGAGCGGGGCTTGCGGTACTTAAAGGCGGTGGCGAAGATGGCGCAAAAGATGGCCACCGGTGGAACGATCAAAACGAGTATCCCGAGGTTCAGGCTCCTCGCCACAGCTCCGCTTGAATTCGCCATCGCGGTTTTACACAGCGCGCATTGAGCGAACGTTTCAGCCGGGCTCAGGAAGACGAGCGCGACGGGGACAGCCCCCATGGCGACGAGTAAAAGAAATCTGATGGCGCTTTCTCGTTTCATCCGTGTCTCACATCAGCGCGCGCGGACCCCGAAATTCTCACCTGTACATGCGCAGGTTAAATGACCTGAAGCTGTCCGGGAAAAAGAGGAACAGCAGGCAGATGCAGACGATCAGAATGGGCACCAGCGTGAGCACCAGGCTCATCCGCTCGAAGCGTAGGTGCATAAAATAGGCCACGATCAACGCCGCTTTAATTAGCGACAGGCCGATCAGGATCGTCAGCATCAGGTCAAGGCGTATATGTATGTAGGCCAGCAGCACTTCGATCATCGTCAGCGCCAGCAGTCCGCCCAGGACATAGAGAAAGAGGCGTGTGCCGCCCTCGAAATGGATCGGCTCCTCATCGACAAAGGCGGCTGTTTCTCCCTCCACCCCCGCAAAAGGATTCTTCAGCATGCCCTTCTCGTAGAGCCACAGGGCGGGGCTGACGAGGAAAATGCCGGCCAGTGTCAGGCTGACCGCCGTCAGAAAGAGGCTGTCAATTGTAAAGAAGCTTCCTGAAAGGGTTAAGTTCGAAGCGGCGAGCGCGAGAAAGCCCAGCGCCAGCAGAACGCAGATCACATTCAGCGCCACTTCCGGGTTCACCATACTCTTGAGCTTTTCCAGACGCGCATTCGGCACAGACGGGTGCGGCTTCGGCACGCTCTCCCTGGCTCTCACTTCCCCGACCGCCTTCTCATCGAAAGGTCTCATCGAGCTGGCGACCAGCCGTGACACATCATCTGTTGTCTGCTGCTTTTCCATTTTGCTTTAGTCTCTTCTGTCGAAGCTTCCAGATCAATGTCCACCACCAGCAGTGATGTCAACCGACAGCAAGTAAATCAACGGGAAAACGAAC
>JANOGZ010000456.1:0-1173 GCA_031406255.1 Pyrinomonadaceae bacterium
TGGTGTGCAGGTTAATGTTATAAGCGATCAGCAGCGCGCGGGCGCCGACCGCGATGGCGCCCGCGTTCGCGTGAAGGCGCGCCGCGCCGACATCCGCGCGCGCGCCGGGATGAGGGCGATCTCCTCACGCAGGCGCTCGTACCCGCCGCGCCGCACGTCTTCCAGATTCGCACGCTCCGGCCGCCGCGCCGCGCTTTCATAAAAGTAGACCGGAATACCGATCTCGTGTGCGATGCGCTCCCCGGCCCGGTGCGCGAGCCTGACGCAATCATCGAGCGAAACGCCGCGCACCGGCACGAATGGCAGCACGTCTGTCGCGCCCAGACGTGGATGCTGCCCCGTATGCTGACCGAGGTCGATCAGCTTTGCCGCGAGCGCGACAACCCGTACCGCCGCCTCGACGACGCTCTCCGGATCAGCGACGAACGTGATGACCGAGCGGTTGTGGTCCGCGTCCATGTGCGTGTCGAGCACGAACGCGCCGTCAACTGTTTCGACCTCCTGCGCGAGGCGCGCGATGGTCTCCGCCCTGCGGCCCTCACTAAAGTTTGGTACACATTCGACGAGACGGTTCATAACATCGACGATCGTAGGTTTTGGTTACATGAGCCGACCCTATTATTACTTAAAACCTTCGCTTGAAGAACAGTTTATTTGTGCCTTATCCTTGTGGTATGAAGAACGGAGCAAGGTTGACTACACCGGAAGCGGCGCAGCGACTGAACATTAGCCCACGCCGCGTATTGGCGCTGATCGAAGCCGGACGTTTACCATCGCGACAATACGGGCGCGACCATCTGATTAAAGAATCCGAATTTGAAGCTCGTTGCCGACCGCATGCCCGGCAGACCGCGAAAGCCTGGCACATAAAGATAGCCGCAGGCAGAAACAGTTACATACACTTCGCACTCCAAATAAGGGCAGGAAAGGTGTTGAAAATTGCTTTTTAGGCAAAGAGCGTTCCGGTAGTCCTTATGATCTAACCTGCATCGTGTGCGTCAACAAAATGCAGTGCTCAGTCATAATTCAGGACGAGCGTCGTCGTCGTGACCATTTAATGAAGCTCGTTGATAGCGCCACACAGGAACAGGACACGAACATCAACGCAGTTTCCATACTCTTTTTTGAGTTTTACAAGCGTGTTGAGTAAAAGTACCCCACCGCAAGCAGTGG
>JANOGZ010000481.1:0-1059 GCA_031406255.1 Pyrinomonadaceae bacterium
GTCTTCCGCTCGGTCGACCAACCCAAGACGAACCGGATTTTGGTGTGTATAGTGTACACGCTCCATTAACATATCTTCATTCCATAGCAATCTAACATTGGGATGGTGATCCCAAAGCGAGTATTTGTGGCGTCTCTCTCGATCCTCAATTCTCAGCTTATCCAGGGAGCTTAGATAATTGTTCTGTCGCAGCCAGTCAATGATTCGCCGACTGGTAATGCCGTTTACGAATCGAAGAACATCAGAAGATCGTCGCGCCGAGTCTGTAATCAGATGAAAATGATCTGGCATTATCACATAGGCGTACATCAGAAACCCTCCAGATCGACGGGCCTCGTCTAGCGCGGTACATGTGATGGCTTTTAACTCTTCACTACGAAAAACAGGGAGACGATCTTTTGCGACTGAGGTCAGGTAAAAGCACGGGTTATCGCGAGAAATGTGAGGCACAGTGAGGGCTCCTCGTTAGGGCGGCAAAGCCGCAAATTAACTAACCTGCTAATCGGAAAGGCAGAGCCTTTCCGCACTGCCAAGCGGCAAGCCGCGATCATTAGAGTATCGTTCAAACCCAGTTATTTCGTCCGAGGTAGTGCAAGAGCAAAGTTCTCAATACCGCTTCGGCTAAGCCTTCAGCTTTTCTCGGAGCCGATCATTCACAACTTTCGGATTGGCTTTTCCCTTCGAGGCCTTCATGACCTGACCAACGAAAAAGGCGAAGAGGGCCTCTTTGCCGGTTTGGTATCCTTCCAGTTGCTGCGGGTTTGAAGCGAAGACTTCGTCAATCAGCCGGTCTATTTCGGTTGTATCGCTGACCTGCATCAATCCTTGTTCTTCAACAATCGCCGCCGCGCTCTTGCCGGTCTTGAACATCTCAACAAGAACGTCCTTGCCTTGCTTACCGCTAATCTTCTCCTCATCAATCATCCGCACCAGCGCCCCTAGCTCGTTTGCTGGAACCGGCGAGGCGCTGGCAGCAAGACCGGCAGCCTCCAATTCACGCAGTAGCTCAGACCGGAGCCAGTTTGCCGTTGCACGCGGATTTCCGGTCACTGCCGCAGC
>JANOGZ010000488.1:0-1167 GCA_031406255.1 Pyrinomonadaceae bacterium
GGGGCGACTACCCGCGCGCTGTGGCTTTGTATAAGCGCGCACTTGCGGTCTTCGTGCGGGCTTTCGGCGGCGATAGCTTGGGCGCGGCCAAGCCGCTCAACAATCTCGCGCTGCTTTACCGGGAGCAGCACGACTACCGGCAGGCGGAGTCATTATTGCAGCGCGCCCGCGCAATTCTTGAGAAGAGTTTCGGCCCCGAGCACTTAGATGTGGCGACCGCGCTCGACAGCCTCGCGTACGTGTACCGTTCGCAGCAGCAGTACGAGCGCGCCGCGCCGCTCTTCGCCCGCGCGCTCGCTATCCGCGAGAAGTTGGCCGGGCCCGACAGCGCTGAGGTGGCCATCTCACTCAACAACATTGGCAGCCTGACGCGCGCGCAGGGAGGTGTCGCGCGGGCGCTGGAACTGTACCAGCGGGCCCTGCGGATTTACGAAAAGATCTACGGCCCTAATCATCCGAACGTGGCGCTCATCCTGTCCAATATCTCATCTGGCTACTATGATCTGGGCGACATGTCTCATGCCATTGAGCAGTTAACGCGCTCTAACGAGATTCGAGAGCGGCAACTCGCTCTGCTGCTTGGGACCGGTTCCGAGGAGCAGAAGCGTCTGTTTGTCGCCACCCTGGTCGAAGAGAATGACTACACCACCTCACTCCATGTGGACGCCGCACCGGCCGACGCGCAGGCGCTCCGCCTCGCGCTGACCACCGTCCTGCGGCGCAAGGGGCGTGTGCTCGACGCGATGAGCGATCAGATCGGCGCGCTGCGCCGCCACCTCGGGCCCGCCGACCGCGCGCTGCTCGAACAGTTCTCGACGGCGAACGCGGAGCTGGCCGCGCTCGTCCTGAAGGGGCCGGGCAAGCAACCGCCCGCCGAGTACCAGGCGCGCCTTGAGCAGCTGAACGCCGAGGTCAATCGCCTCCAGTCGCAGATCAGCGGGCGCAGCGCGGAGTTCCGCGCGCGGTCGCAGCCGACCACGCTCGCAGCCGTGCAGCAGGCGGTCCCCGCGGGCGCGGCGCTCGTCGAGTTTGCGCTCTACCGCCCGTACAACGCCAAAGGGCGGACGCGGGCCGAGCGCTTCGGCGCGCCCCGCTACGCGGCCTACGTGTTGCCTCGCGACGGCGCGCCCGCGTGGGTCGCGCTGGGGGCAGCGGCGCAGATCGATC
>JANOGZ010000503.1:0-6036 GCA_031406255.1 Pyrinomonadaceae bacterium
ATGATCACCAGAGAACTACAGACAACTTTGAATACGGCGCTGAGCGAGGCGGCCAAGCGGCGCCATGAATACATCACGCTCGAACACCTGCTGCTGGCCCTGCTCGATGACGCGACGGCGAGCAATGTGATTCGCCACTGCGGAGGCGACATCGCGCAGTTGCATGGCGAGCTCGAAGCGTTCCTCAATGAGCAGCTGCCGGCGCTCCCCAAGTCGCGCAAGCAGCAGATGCCGGAACACACGGCCGCCTTTCAACGCGTCCTCCAGTATGCCGTCCTGCAGGCGCAGGGCGCGGAGCAGCACGAGATCGACGGCGGCAATATCCTCGCCGCGCTCTATCAGGTCGAGCAATCGCACGCTGTTTATCTGTTGAAGAAGCAGGGCATCAGTCGTCTCGATGTGCTCAATTACATCGCGCACGGCATCTCGAAGCTCACTGAAAATTACGAACCCGTCTCGGATGAGAGCGGGGACGGCGGGACGGGCGAAAGTTCGAGCGCGCAGCGTGATCCGCTCGCCGCCTTCACGGTCAATCTTGTCGAGCGCGCCCGCGACGGCTTTATCGATCCGCTGATCGGCCGCACCGCGGAACTGCACCGCACCATTCAAATCCTCGGGCGGCGGCGCAAGAACAATCCGATCTTTGTGGGCGAATCGGGCGTCGGGAAGACGGCGATCGCCGAAGGTCTCGCGCTCAAGATTCATCTCGGGGAAGTTCCCGAGGTGCTCAGCGGCGTGCAAGTCTACGCGCTGGATATGGGCGCGGTCCTGGCCGGAACGAAATATCGCGGCGAATTCGAGCAAAGATTCAAAGCGATCATCAACGCGCTCAAAAAACTGCGCGGCGCGATCCTCTTCATCGACGAGATTCACACGATCGTCGGGGCCGGAGCCGTCAGCGGCGGCTCGCTCGATGCTTCGAACATCCTCAAGCCGGCGCTCGCTTCCGGCGAACTGCGCTGCATCGGCTCGACCACCTACGCCGAATACAAGAGCGCCTTTGAGCGCGACCGCGCGCTCGCCCGCCGCTTTCAGAAGATCGAGATCGGGGAGCCGACGATCGCCGAGACGGTCGAGATTCTGACGGGCCTGAAGAGCTATTACGAGGAGTATCACGGCGTGCGCTACACGGCGGAAGCCCTCCAGACGGCCGCCGAACTGGCCGCCAAGTATCTGCATGACCGCTACCTGCCGGACAAAGCCATTGATGTCATCGACGAAGCGGGCGCGGCGGGGAAACTCCTGCCGCCGGCGGAGCGGTCCGAGACGATCGAAACGCATGACATCGAGCTGGTCGTGGCGCGGATGGCGAAGGTTCCGCCGAAGACCGTCTCCAGTTCTGAGAAGCCGCGCCTGCGCGACCTCGAAGGCGACCTCCGGGCCGTCATCTTCGGACAGGATCACGCCATCGCACAGATCGTTAAAGCCATCAAGCTTTCGCGCTCGGGTCTCGGCCAACCGGACAAGCCGGTCGGCTCATTCCTTTTCTCCGGCCCGACCGGCGTCGGCAAGACGGAGCTCTCCAAGCAGCTGGCCGTCTCACTCGGCATCGAGTTCCTGCGCTTTGATATGAGCGAGTATGCGGAGCCGCATACGGTTTCGCGCCTGATCGGCGCGCCGCCCGGATATGTCGGTTTCGATCAGGGAGGTTTGCTGACCGATGCGATCAACAAGACGCCCTACGCCGTGCTGGTGCTCGATGAGATCGAGAAGGCGCATCTGAATCTCTTCAACATCCTGTTGCAGGTCATGGATCACGCCACGCTGACCGATAACAACGGCAAGAAGGCCGACTTTCGCAACGTGATCCTGATCATGACGACGAACGCCGGAGGACGCGAGCTGAGCGAGGGGGGCATGGGTTTCCAGACAAATTCGACCGGCCGGGGAAAGGGAAGAGGAGCGATCGAGCGCACCTTCAGCCCGGAGTTTCGCAACCGCCTCGACGCATGGATCGCCTTCGAACCGCTCAGCTTCGAAGTTGTCGAGCGGGTGGTGGATAAGTTCATCAAAGAGCTCAACGCGCAGCTCGTCGAGAAGAAAGTCACCGTTCGACTCACCGAGTCGGCGCGCGCGTGGCTCGCCGTGCGCGGCTTCGACAAGCTTTACGGCGCGCGGCCGATGGCGCGGCTCATCCAGGCGAAGATCAGAGAACCGCTGGCCGAAGAGCTTCTTTTCGGAGAGTCTGCGGAGGGGGGCGGCGGGGAAGTCATCGTTGATGAGCAGGAGGACGACATCGTCTTGCGTTTCCCTCACCAGTAACGGGCCGCTCGCTCCAAAATATCCGGACTAGCGCGCGCGCTCGGCCGATGACAGCTGCGGAGGCGTGTGCGATCCGCTCCGCTGAAAATATTTCCGAGAAGATATGGTCCTGATCCGTTTCCCAGACCCGAGAGAGGCGGCCTTCGAAGGCATCGTAGCGATCGGCGGCAGCCTCAACCCGATCAATCTGCTCAATGCCTATCGCCAGGGAATCTTTCCGTGGCCGATCGAGGGCTGGCCGCTGCCGTGGTTTTGTCCCGACGAGAGGGCGATCCTCGCGTTTGAAGATCTGCACGTGCCGCGAAGCCTGGCGCGCGTGAGCAAAAGAGAGCCCTTTCGCTTCACGATTGATCGTGATTTCAGCGCGGTTATGACGGCCTGCGCGCGAGCGAAGCGGACGGGAGAGGATGGCACCTGGATCACCCCTCAGATGATCCGCGCCTATTGCGCGCTCCACTGGGAAGGACATGCCCACAGCGTCGAAGCCTGGGAGGACGAACGCCTCGTCGGCGGGGTCTACGGAGTCGATGCCGGGGGCGCATTCGCGGGCGAGAGCATGTTTTTCCTGCGCCCCAACGCCTCGAAACTCGCGCTGCTTCACCTGATCGAGCACCTTCGCGAAAGAGGGCTCGACTGGCTCGATATTCAGGTGATGACGCCGCACATGAAATCGCTCGGGGCAAAAGTGATCAGCCGGGATGAGTTTCTTAAGAGGCTGGCCCGAGCCCGCGCGCGCGGGCTCGATCTGTTTCAGAGATCATCTCTCTCGCCCGCGCCATGATCTTCTTCTCGCCGCCAAACGCGAGCATCGCGTGCGCCTGACCGATCTCCACCCAGCGCGCTTCTTCCACCTCATGGTCATGATCGCTGACATCGCCCGACCGGTAGCGGAGCAGGTAAAAATAGACGAACTCGTGGTAGCGCACGCGCCTGCCCCCGTCCATCGAGTAATACCAGTACTCGATTTTATCGATGGGCGCGAGCATCTCCGTGTCGAGGCCGGTTTCCTCACGAACTTCGCGCAGCGCCGCCGCTTCCGTCGATTCTTCCCGGTCAACCATTCCCTTCGGCAACTGCCAGCGGCCACTCTTGCTGGTCGAGATGAGCGCGACCTCGACCGCCTCGCCGCGCCGGCGAAAGGCGACGCCCCCGGCCGAGATTTGTTCTTTGATCGGAATGCTGCTACTGCGCATACTCGGAATCCTCATACTGATCCGGACGAAATGAAGTGCTGTCGTGGCGACAAACGGGGCGCGCCCGCTCTTGTCGGAACGCGCGGATCGGTCGCTTCATGTGTGGCGCCAGCTTGATAGAGGTTCTTCGGCTGCCCTCACCGCTTTACCTTCCACTTTCGTTTAATTATAGTGCTTGTCGGACAAAACAGCTGGCGATCCGGCGCGTAGCCCGTAATCTACCACGTCAGGCAGCGCCGGTCGCCGGGCGAGGCGAGAAACCCTGGCCCGCCACCCGAATCAAACAATGGAGCCGCGCGCATCCATTCGTTTGTTTGTATCTGCAAAACTTGCGAGGAAACGTCATGCGAAAGTACATCATTTCAGCAGTCATAGTTTTAATTGCGGCGGTCGCCGTGGTGATCGGCGCCGGGATGCGCCGGGGCGGCGATAGTAATCAGCCATCTACAGATGGGAAGGAGGCAAGAACGATTTACGATTTCACGCTCAAGGATATTGACGGCCGAGAAGTGAAGCTCGAAGAGTTTCGCGGCAAAGCCGTGATGATCGTCAACGTGGCGAGCCGTTGCGGATACACCCCGCAGTATGAGGGCCTGGAAGCCGTCTACCGGAAGTATCGCGAGCAGGGCTTCGTCGTGCTGGGCTTCCCGGCCAACAACTTCGGCGGGCAGGAGCCGGGCAGCGACAAGGAGATCAAGTTTTTCTGCTCGACGCGCTACAATGTTTCCTTCCCGATGTTCTCCAAAATTTCCGTCAAGGGCGCAGATATGCACCCGTTTTATCAATACCTGACCGCGAAAAGCACCAACCCGGGATTCGCGGGCGATATCAAATGGAACTTCAACAAGTTCGTCGTCGACAAAACGGGCCGGGTGATCGCGCGCTTTGATTCTGGAGATGAGCCGGAGAGCAGGAAAGTAACGCAGGTGATCGAACAGGCGCTCGCCGCGAAATAGTTGCGACCCGCCCTGTTCACTGCGATAGATGGCCCGGCGCAAGACGATCACCGCTTGAGATCGCCGTGGAGGAGCCGAAGGCATGTTCCATAGACGAGCGGCAAAAATCGCCTGTGTCGTTGCGCTCGCGCTGTTTTTGATCGCTGCCGGTTGCCAGCAGGCTCCTCCCGGGTCAGGGCAGCCGCCGCCGTCAACCGCCGACGCCAAAGCCTGGGACGGGTTCGTCGAGGAATTCATCAACTCCTACTTCGCCGCGCACCCGAACGCGGCCGTCGTCGCCGGTCGTCATGAATTCGACGGCCGGCTTCCGGATTGGAGCGCGGCCGGACTTCAGAAAGAAGTCCAGCGCCTGCGTGCCGAGCGTGAGCGCGCCGCCGGGTTCAGCGAGGCAGCGCTCGATGAGCGCCAGCGCCTCGAGCGCGATTATCTGATCGCGCTCATCGACGGCGACCTCTTCTGGCTGGACGCGGCCGGCTGGCCCTACAAGAATCCTTACTTTTATTCCTCAGCGCTTGATCCCAACGTGTATGTCGCCCGCGAATACGCGCCGCTCGCCGACCGCCTGCGCGCCTACATCGCCTATGCGCGGGCGATCCCGATGGCGGTTGAGCAGATTCGCGCCAACCTGCGCCCGCCCTTTCCGCGCACCTACGTCAAGATCGGCCGGACCAGCTTCGGCGGTATGGCTTCTTATTATGAGAAGGACGTGCCAGGCGTCTTTGCGGCGGTCGAAGATCAGGGGTTGCAGACGGAATTCCGCGCGGCCAATGACGCGGCGATTAAAGCCATGAAGGAGTTGGACGCCTGGTTTGCCGCGCAGGAGGCGAGCGCGACGGATAATTTCGCGCTCGGCCCGGAGCGTTTTGGCGAGATGCTGCGGGCGACCGAGCGCGTCGACGTATCGCTTGAAGAGCTGGAAGAAATCGGGCGGCGTGACCTGGAACGCAATCTCGTCGCGCTGCGCGAAGCATGCGCGGCCTACGCTCCCGGTCAAACCGTTCAAGCCTGCATCGAGAAGGCGAAAGCGAAGAAGCCGGAGGGTGGATCCGTCGAGGGCGCGCGGCGCCAGCTCGATAACCTCAAAGCGTTCCTCGTCGAGAAAAATCTCGTCACGATTCCCGGACCGGAACAGGCGCGCGTCGCCGAGTCGCCTCCGTACATGCGCTGGAACTTCGCCTATATAGATATCCCCGGCCCGTACGAGAAGGGATTGCCTTCCGTCTACTATATCGCGCCGCCCGATCCGGCCTGGTCGCCGCGTGAGCGGCAGGAATATCTGCCCGGCGAATCCGATCTCCTGTTCACTTCGGTACATGAAGTGTGGCCCGGACATTTCCTGCAATTCCTGCATGCGAACCGCGCTCCATCGAAGTTCGGGCAGGTCTTTGTCGGCTATGCTTTCGCCGAAGGGTGGGCCCACTACACGGAAGAAATGATGTGGGAGGCCGGTCTCGGAAACGGCGACCCGGAAACGCATATCGGTCAACTCCTCAACGCGCTGCTGCGTAACGCGCGCTTTCTCTCGGCGATCGGGATGCACGCGCGCGGCATGACGGTCGCCGAATCGGAACAACTGTTTCGCGAGAGCGGCTATCAGGATGCCGGCACCGCGCGGCAGCAGGCGG
>JANOGZ010000508.1:0-6070 GCA_031406255.1 Pyrinomonadaceae bacterium
CGCTTGTGAGTGATTTCAGAAAGCGGATTCGTCTGATCCATGAACTGTGACAACTGTGACGAGCCGAAGAACTCGCGCACCGCCGCCGTCACCGGCTTGGCGTTGATCAGATCGCGCGGCATCGTCGTCTGCATCTCCTGCTGGATCGACATCTTTTCCTTGATGGCGCGTTCCATCCGGACGAGGCCGATGCGGAACTGGTTCTCCAGGAGTTCACCGACGGCGCGGACGCGGCGGTTGCCGAGATGGTCGATATCGTCGGCCAGATACTCGGTCGGATTCCGTCGCATCTTGAGCAGGTAGGAGATCACATCGACGAAATCCTTCGCCGAAAGCAGCGGATCATCTATCCGCTCGCGCTCGGGCCGGCCCATCTTGATGTTCGACTTGAGGCGCCCGACGCGCGACAGATCGAATTTACGGCTATCGAAGAACATCCCTTCGAAAAGCCGGTATGCGGTCTGCACCGTCGGCGGATCGCCGGGGCGCATCTTGCGGTAGATTTCCAGCAGCGCGTCGACCGGCTTGGTGATCACGTCCTTCTTGAGAGTCTGCGCGAGCACTGATCCCAGATCGTCGCGCTCCGGGAAGAAGATATTGAAGCTCTCGATCCCGGATTCGATGATCTCCTGAAGCTTGGCGGCGGAGACTTCCGCATTCGCCTCGAGCAGCACCTCGCCGGTCTCCATGTTGACGACGTCGCCGAGGGCGTACGCCCCTTCGAGTTGCGTGGCGTCTATTTCGATCTCGTTCTTTCCGGCCTTGCGCAGCGCATCGAGCGCCGAAGCGCTGATCTTCTTTCCGGCGCGCACGACCGCGTCGCCGCCGCGTCCCTTTATATCCGCCTCGACTTTCATGCCGACCAGATTGCTCGATCCCTTCTCCGGAACGCGAACCAGGAGGCGACCATTTTCGACATGCACTTCGTCCACGACGTAGAAAGCGCGAAGGATATCTTCGTCAGAGAAGCCCGCATTCTTGACGGCCTCCTCGAGCTGCGAGTCCGGATGAAACGAACCGTGGTTAAACTGCGGGTTGAGCCAGATGCCGAGCGCGCGCAGGAAAATGCTCGCCAGAAACTTGCGCTTGCGATCGATCCGCACGTACAGCAGGTTCTTCTGGTCATACTCGAATTCGACCCACGAACCGCGATACGGAATCACTTTGGCCAGATAGACCGGCGCTCGTTCAAAGAAGACGCCAGGCGAGCGGTGAAGCTGCGAAACGATGACGCGCTCGGTGCCGTTGATGATGAACGTCCCGTTATCAGTCATCAGGGGAATCTCGCCGAAGAAGACCTCCTCCTCTTTGATGTCGCGGATCGAGCGCACCTCGGTCTCCGGGTCGCGATCGAACACGGTCAGGCGGATTTTGACCTTGAGCGGCACGCTGTAGGTCATGCCGCGCTCCTGACATTCCTGCTGATCGTGCTTGTGCTTCAGGCCGACGGGCTCGCCGCAGTTGTCGCACAACTGCGGACGCACGGCGTTGAAGGTTCCGCAGCTGTGACAGAGCGTTTCGCCCGGCGTCAGCGGATCAACCTTGACGAGCGAGCCGCAGTTTTTGCAGTTGGCGCGCAGATACCTGAGTCCTTCGAGGCGACCGCACTTGCATTGCCAGTTGCCGATATGAAATTCGACGAAGTCGAGCTCGGCCGTGCCGCGGAAATCCGAGATCGGGAAGACCGAACGAAAGACCGCCTGGAGGCCCGTCGCCTGGCGTTCTTCCGGCAGAAGGTCCATCTGGAGAAAGCGATTGTATGAATCACGCTGAATCTCGATCAGATTCGGGATGCGTGCCGCCGTTTTGATTTTAGAAAAGTCGTGACGCTCGGGCGGGCGACTCATCCGTCGTCCCATGCCACTCGTATTCGGTTGTAGCGGATTTGCAGACATCAGAGATTCCTTAAGCGGTCAGCTGTCAGCAGTCAGCTCTCAGCTCAGTATGAATACGGATTTGGCATTCAGCCCAGCCTGCTGAGAGCTGATGGCCGAAAGCTCGATTTTAGAGACGCCAAAACGCGGTCAGAGCGCACGGGGCTCTGACCGCTTAGGCAGTGACCAAAAGCGGTTGATAATCTTCAAAGTTTTGCGGGAGTAACGCCAGCGCCTCAATACTCCCCTACCTTATCCGCGAACGGCTCAAGCTGTCAAGACGACAAATCAGTCTGGAGTCATGAGTCTAGAGTCCGAAGTCAAAAGCAAGTTACGGACTCCAGATTTCAGACTTATTTAACTTCGACGGTTGCGCCGGCATCGGCCAATTTCTGACGGATCGTTTCCGCCTCTTCCTTGGTGACGCCCTCTTTGACCGCCTTCGGAGCCGCTTCGACGAGGTCTTTCGCCTCTTTCAGACCGAGCGCCGTGATCTCACGAACGACCTTGATGACATTGATCTTGTTGCCGCCGGCGGCCTGCAGGATCACATCGAACTCGGTCTTCTCTTCGGCGGCCGGGGCCGCCTCGCCGCCACCGCCGGCGCCGGCGACCGGCGCCGCCACGGCCGCTGCCGCTGCCGAGACGCCGAAGGTCTCTTCCAACACTTTGACGAACTCTGAAGCTTCCAACAGAGTCATATTCTTAATATATTCCAGTGCATCTTCGCGTGTTGCTGCCATGATTGCTATCCATCCTCCTCCAAAGGGTTCCTGTGTGCTGTATGGTTAGTGGTTCGAGAGCCCAGAGAACCCACGGGACGCTTTCTTTTTCTTCGCTGCATCGCAAAGCCCGAAAAGCGTCCGAGCCGTCAAGAGGCGACCTGACATATCGCCCCGCTCGTTTTTCCGCGTCCGGCTGACTCTATTGATAAAATTTCGCATTTTCCGATCGGCGACCCTATTAAAGATCGCACTCGCCAATCGGCCATCCGAAATCGCAAATTCTCTCAGGCGGCTTCGCCGCTACCCTTCTGCTCACCGATCTGTTTGATCACGATCGCCAGGTTGCGCGGTACGGCCGCGAGCACCGTCACGAGCCGCTGCGCCTGGCAGTTGATCAGAAACATGATTTTCGAAATAAGCTCTTCCTTCGACGGCAGGCTGGCGATCGCCTCCACATCTTTGAGCGCCACTACGCGGCCCTCGACGATACCCGCCTTGAAGGTGAAAATATCAGGATTCTCCTTGGCGAATTTAGAGACGGCCTTGGAGAGCGCGACCGGGTCCGCGGAACTCGTCGCAATCGCCGTCACGCCTTTAAAATGTTCGGCCGCCTGCTCGAAAGGCGTGCCCGCCGCCGCCTTACGCGCCAGCGTGTTCTTCACCACCAGATAGCGGGCGCCGGTTTCGCGCAGTCGATTGCGCAATTCCTGATCCTTCGGGACGGTCAGACTCTTGAAGCCGACGAGCATGCCGATCGTCGATTCCTGAAACTGCTGCGTGAGGGCTTCCAGATCCTTCTGTTTCTGCTCTTTTGTCTTCATCTCGCTTGATTCCTCACTTCTTCGATCACTTCACGTAAGCGGTTTCATCCACCAGCACGCCGGGACTCATCGTCGCCGCGAGGTTGACCTTCTTGACATATTTGCCTTTGGCCGTCGAGGGCTTCGCTCTAACGACCGCATCGAGCAGTAGCTGCGCATTGGCGCGCAGCTTCTCGGCTTCGAACGAAACCTTGCCGATGCCGACATGGATCACGCCCGTTTTATCAACGCGGTATTCGACCTTACCGGCCTTCGTTTCATTGACGGCGGTCTTGACGTCGAAGGTGACCGTGCCCGTCTTCGGGTTCGGCATCAGTCCGCGCGGCCCGAGAATTTTTCCGAGGCCGCCGACCAGACGCATCATGTCGGGCGTGGCGATGACGGCATCAAAATCCAGCCAGCCGCCCTTGATTTTATCGACCATGTCCTCGCCGCCGATGAAATCGGCGCCGGCCTCTTCGGCCTCTTTGATCTTATCGCCCTGCGCGATCACGAGCACGCGCTTCGACTTGCCCAGGCCATGCGGCAGCACGACCGTGCCGCGCACGAGTTGATCCGCCTTGCGCGGATCGACGCCGAGCCACATCGTCAGTTCGACCGATTCGTCAAACTTGGCGGAAGCGATTTCTTTGACCTTTTCCAATCCCTCTTCCAGCGTATATTTCTTACCGGGCTCGATCTTTTCCAGAGCCGCGCGGTACTTCTTTCCGTGCTGTGCCATCTCTTTTATCCTCTGAGGTTCAAACGGGGCTTCCAATTGCGGATTTCGGAATGCGGAATGCGGGTTAGCAATCCGGTCGCCCGAGCGCCGCTCAGCGAATCAGCCTCTCCCTCTCAACGATTGCAGATTCGTCAAAGCCAACCGCTTTTCATTCCGCAATCCGAAATCCGCAATCACTCGATCGTAAGTCCCATGTTGCGCGCGGTGCCCTCGATGGTTTTAATGGCGCTCTCCAGATTCGTCGTATTCAGATCCGGCATTTTCAGTTTGGCGATCTCTTCGATCTTCGCGCGTGAGATCGCGCCGACCTTTTCGCGATTCGGCTTGCCGGAACCCTTGGGGACGCCCGCCGCCTTCTTCAGCAGGTCGGCCGCCGGCGGCGTCTTCGTTTCGAATGTAAAGGAGCGATCGGCGTAGACGGTGATCACGACCGGGATCTTCATGTCCGGGTCCATCTGCGCGGTCTTCGCGTTGAAAGCCTTGCAGAACTCCATAATATTGACGCCGTGCTGGCCGAGCGCCGGGCCGATCGGCGGAGCCGGATTAGCCTTGCCCGCCGGAACCTGCAGCTTGATATATCCTGTAATCTTCTTCGCCATGTTTGATTCTCAAATACTTGATGACAAGAGCTTCTCACTCGTCCTCGGTAAAGGTCACTTTCTCGACATCGAGGAAGTTGAGCTCGACGGGTGTCGAGCGGCCGAAGATGGTGACGACCACCTTCAGCGTTGATTTATCGGCGTTGACGTCTTCCACCTTGCCCGTAAAACTCGCGAACGGGCCGGATTTGATGCGCACCGTTTCGCCCGCCGTGTAGCTGAACTTCGGCTTCGGCTTCTCGGCCGCCTCGGTCACATTGTGGACGATCTGGTCTACTTCCTGCGGCGTCAGCGGCGTCGGCGTCTGTCCGCCGACAAAACCCGTCACCTTGGGCGTTGACTTGATCAGGTGAAAGACATTATCGGGAATGTGCCCGCGATCATCACACTCGATCTGCACAAGCACGTAACCCGGATAAAACATGCGCGACGATTCGACGCGCTTGTTGCCGCGCATCTCGACAACGGTTTCGGTCGGGACGAGCACCTCGGTGATCTCGCTCTGCAGGTCTGTATCGCGAATGCGCGCTTTGAGGCTGTCGCGCACCTTCTTTTCGTGTCCCGAATACGTATGAAGAATGAACCACTGCTGCATCGCAAACTTCCTTGCCCGCTCAGACGGCGCCCAGTAACCAGCTAACGAAACGTTCGAGTTGCGTGATCAGAAACGTGAGCCCCCGATCAACCGCGAAGAGGTAAATGGCGAAGAAGATGACCGCAATAATCGTGATAATCGTCGTGTTTTTGACCTCAGTCGCCGTCGGCCATGCGACGCGCTTCAGTTCCGCGCGCACATCGCG
This sequence comes from Pyrinomonadaceae bacterium, assembly GCA_031406255.1. Taxonomy (GTDB): domain Bacteria; phylum Acidobacteriota; class Blastocatellia; order Pyrinomonadales; family Pyrinomonadaceae; genus JANOGZ01. The sequence continues at coordinate 5,541 of JANOGZ010000508.1, forward strand.
CAGAAACTGGGCGGTGCGCTCGAAGAATCCGGCGCGCGCGCCCGCCACTCCCCGCTCACGCCGCGCGGCGCGCCCTTCCTTCCCTTCGCCAAAACGCGCGGCGCGGGGCGCGGGCGGCGCGGACCCGACCGGCGCGTCCGACGAACTTACGCGCGCGGGCGGCGGTTCCGGCAAAGGCAACACGTTCGGAGATTTTCTGCCCTCCGGCAATTGACCGTCTGTGACGGCCGGGTCGCCTTTACTACCCGTGATTTGATCGTCTTTCTTCGCCACCCTGCTTCTTCCTTCTCAAGTATTTAAAGACCAGGTTGAATCGCGGTCATAGAATTCAGGGGTACCAGGATTTGAACCCGGACTTTCGGTTTTGGAGACCGACGTGCTAACCGTTGACACTATACCCCTCTAAGAAGGGCGGAGGGATGAGAGATGAGGGATGAAAAGGTTTCTAGCTTCATCCCTCATCCCTCCGCCCTCATCCCTTACTTCGTTTCCTTATGGCCAGTGTGTTGACGGCAACGACGGCAGAATTT
>JANOGZ010000545.1:0-11779 GCA_031406255.1 Pyrinomonadaceae bacterium
CCTGTGGGTCAGCGCCGATCGGCGACGTTTGCCGCTGCGTTTGACGGCGAAAACCCCCCTTGGCCCCGTACGCGCCGATCTGGAGATCATCCCCGTGACGCGTCAGTAATCCACGGCCAATCCCTTAAGCGCCAGTTCGCGGGTGTGAGATTCGTCCAAATTTGAAATTGAAATTTATTTTCAATTCGCCTATACTTCTGTTTGGTCCGGGCATCGCCCGTTTATCACATCCAGTACGCATGAGGCCGTTGATAATTGACGAAGGCTTTAACTGAAGACGCAGCAGCGCGGGGTGCGGGACAGGCGGCACCGCCGCCGCGGGTTGCACCTAACAAAAACTCACTTTCGCTGGACAGACTACCTTTTGGCGTCCGGGCGCGGGTCGTCGCGGTGCGTGGTTCCGGGGCGATCGCCCGCCGCTTGATGGAGATGGGTATCGTGCCCGGCGCGCCGGTTCGCGTGATCAAGGCGGCGCCGCTTGGTGATCCGATCGAAATCCGTGTCCGCGGCTACCACCTCGCCCTCAGACGCTCAGAGGCCCGGACGATCGCTGTCACAGTTAATGAAAACGGTGAGTCGTAAATAAACCCTTCGGTTCATTCCGTCACGCTTCAGACCAGCCTCTTCGTAATTTCCGATTATGAGCACTACTGTCGATTCCACTTCTCAGAATACCGCTTCCGCCGCTTCGCCTGGCCGCGCCGCACGGCCACTGGTAATTGCGCTGGCGGGCAATCCGAACGCGGGCAAAACCAGCCTTTTTAATGCGCTCACCGGCCTCCGCCAGAAGGTCGCCAACTACCCGGGGGTGACGGTCGAGCGTAAGGAAGGAGCGTGGGTGCTTGATCCGACGCTTCCGCCCGCGCTCCTCGTGGATCTTCCGGGCCTGTATAGTCTTGACGCAGCGTCTATTGATGAGCGAATAGCGCGTGATGTGATTACGGGTCGCATCGCGAAGGTTCCCGCGCCGGATGTGCTCGTTGCTGTCGTGGATGCCACCAATATCGAGCGTAATCTATATCTCGTCACGCAGCTTCTCGAATATGGTCGACCGGTCGTCGTGGCGCTCACGATGATTGATCTCGCCGAGCGTCGCAACCTTGAGCTGGACCTCGAGCATCTCTCCCGGTCGCTGAATGTCCAGGTGATTCCCGTCATCGCCAAACAACATCGTGGCCTTGACCTGCTTGCCGAGGCAGTCATCAAAGCATCGGCGGGGACGGGGACGGGCGCGGGCTGGCGACTATCCGAGCACGCCGAGCGTGAACTGCTGGCGCTCGCCGAAGAACCGGGGTCGGACGGTGGCGGCGCACCGGCGAGCGGCCGTTACGCCGCGCTCCGTGATCTTTACACGCAAGATCTGCCCGCCGGAGAAGCGCGGCGGGAGGCCGTCACGGCGGCGCGTGAGCGGCTCGCGCAAGTTACTCCGCACTGGTGGCAGGAGCCGCTCCTCGCGCGCTACGACTGGATCGAGCGTGTGGCGGGCCGCGCCGTTCGCGGCGGTGATAACCAGCGCCCGGATGCCACCGCACGGATAGATAGTGTGGTGACGCACAGATTTTTCGGCCCCCTGGTCCTCGTGCTCGTCATGCTCCTGGTCTTTCAAACGATCTTTTCCTGGGCGAGCGTGCCGATGGACTTGATTGATGCGGGTTTCGGCCGGTTGGGCGAGATGGTGCGCCTTCAGTTGCCGCCGGGTTTATTCACGGATTTACTCGTCGACGGGATCATCGCGGGTGTCGGCGGCGTGCTCGTCTTCCTGCCGCAAATTCTGCTGCTGTTCTTCTTTATCGCGCTTCTCGAAGACAGCGGATATATGGCGCGCGCGGCGTTTTTGATGGATCGTTTGATGCGCGGCGTCGGTCTTCACGGCAAGGCGTTCATGCCGCTGTTGAGCAGTTTCGCGTGCGCCATTCCCGGCATCATGGCGACGCGCACGATCGAGAATCGAAAGGATCGTCTGGCGACGATTATGATCGCGCCGTTTATGAGTTGCTCGGCGCGCCTGCCGGTCTACACACTGATGATCGCGGCGTTCTTCTCAAACGAGAAAGTGTTCGGTATCGTTTCGGTCGGCGCGATCATCATCATGTCGATGTATTTGCTCGGAATCACGGTGGCGATCGTCGTCGCGTGGGTTCTGAAACATACGATCTTGAAGGCGCCGCCGCCGCCGCTCGTACTGGAATTGCCCCCTTATCGCGTGCCCAGCCTCATCAACATCGCGCAGACGATGCGCACGCGCGCGTGGCTTTTCGTCAAACGCGCCGGGACCGTCATCCTCGCCATCTCGATTCTCCTCTGGGCACTCGTGACATTTCCGCGTACGGAGTCTCCGGCGACGGCGATGTCGGAACAAACCGCCGCGGCCGTCGCGCAAGTGACACGGGAGACCGGCACCGAGGCGAAGGGAGTGCCCGCGCCCGGCCTCAATCCGCCGCCGGAAGAGTCCGCGGCGGCGGGCACACACCTCCGCCAGAGCTTCGCCGGGCGTCTCGGACAAATCATCGAGCCGGCGATCGCACCGCTCGGGTTCGACTGGAAAATGGGCATCGGCCTGATCGCTTCATTTGCAGCGCGCGAAGTACTTGTTTCAACTCTCAGTATCGTTTATAACGCCGGCCCCGGAGCCGGCGAAGATGACGCATCGCCTTCTCTGATTGATGCTGTCCGCAACGCCCGCCGGCCTGATGGCACGCCGGCCTGGACTCCGCTCGTCGCCGTCTCGATGATGGTCTTTTTTGTGCTCGCGTGCCAGTGTATGTCAACGATCGCGATCGTGCGGCGCGAAACCAACTCGTGGCGCTGGCCGCTCTTTATGATGACCTATATGCTCGTGCTCGCTTACATTGCTTCTCTGATCACGTTTCAGGGCGGTCGGCTCCTGGGTTTTAGTTAGGGATCTTGAAGGTTGACTCGTGAAGAACTGGTGACGCGGTGAGAAGCGGCGCGCCAGACGTTAAGGCTCATGATTATTGACTGGCAGATAATCGCCGTTTCGCTGATCGTGCTCGCCGCCGTCGCTTATGTTGCGCGGCGCGGGCTGGCTCGTCTCCGCTCGTTCCGCCTTTCGGGGCGTGGCACAGGCGGCGGCGACTCTTCCTGCGCGACCGGGTGCGGCAGCTGTGGTGACGGTGCGCAAAAGACGCCTGCCACCCGTGACAAAAGACTGGTGCAGATCAATCGGCCCTCGACCACCCCGCCGCCGCACAATACGCGATAAGAACGAAGAAGAAGCGCGTGCCCGGTTTTCAAAGGGCCGCCTCGTGCCAGCAAAACGCGGACATGCGTTACAGAGTGAAGTTGAAGTTGAGGAATCCCGAAACGCGCACCGGCTGGCCACTCACCACGGTGGGCCGGAATTTCCAGCGGCGCGCCGCATCCACCGCCGCCCGCTGAAGCATATTGGGCCCGTTCGTGCGCTCGACGGTTTCCACAGCGCCCTTCTCATTCACAACCAGAAAAACGGTTACGGTGCCGGAGATGCGCGCCAACTTCGCCGGCGGCGGATATGTCGGCGTGATCTGCTGTGTTGCCATGTTGTGCAGTGAGCCGATGGCAACCGGCGGCGTACCCGTGGCTCCCGCCTTACCTTTTGGCGGGTTGCCCGAGGAAGTTCCCGCGCTGCTCTGTTGTCGCCCGGCAGGTGGCGCTGTGGTGCGCGAGGGAGCGGCCGTCGTTCTGATGGATGCGTTTGAATTCGTGGGAGAACGGTTCGGCGGGGAAGAAGTAGTAGAGAGACCGCTGGAACGCGCGTCTGAAGCGTCGGCCGGGTTTGCGGCGGCGGGTGAAGATGATGGCGTCGGAGAAGGCGTCGGAGTGGCGACCGGGCCACTGACAGGGGCGGCGCTAATGCTGGCGATGCGCGTCTCGGAAGCGACGAGCTGCTGGCGTACCTCCGAGACTTCGCGCTGCCACTGGGCACGCTCTTGATCATTGCGCGCCAGCGTCAGACGCACGCTTGCCGCGTCTTCCAGCAATGCGGTCGCATCCGTACTCTTAGTGTTTTCCTTACCCACGCTGCGGGCTTGCTCGATGATTCGATCGAGAAGGGTGCGGAGATGGTCGAGATCAGCGGTGGCTTCAGCCGGCAAACCCTGGTCCGCGATATTAAGCCCGAAGGTGCGATATCGATTGAGGTGTGTGCGGATTCCGTTGATGGTCTGTCCGGCGAGCGCAAAGTAAGCGCGCAGCGAGGCGTCATTCTCCGCCGAACGCGCCTTAAAACATTCGTCCAGCAATGCTTCAGCGCGCTTGTGTTCGCCCTGCTCAAGATAAATCCCGACCAGCAGGATTCGCGTGACCTCGCGTACCGAATCATCGACGGCCGCGCCGCGCAGCGATTCCAGTTCGCTCGCCGCGGCGGTGAGATTGCCCAGCGCCGCCAGCGCGCGCGCGCGCGCAATCCGCTGCGGCGCCTTCTCGGCATCCGTCTGTGCGCGAACGCTTAACACAGCTAGCAAGTTAAAGCTGATACTCAGCAGCGTGCCGAGCGCTATCTGTGCGATTGTCTGCCGGCCAAGTCCCTTCACTAATCAAGCTCCATAAATTTAAAAGCGAGCCGTAATGCTCGCCTGCCCATCCTACCCCTTGTTCAGCGAGCTATTATCACCTCTTCGCCGCGCCTCAATCAACCTGACAGCGGCGCTTTTTCTCGTCAGGAGACGGCACGACCGGCCCCGCCGCCGAGGCTTTTGATAATCCGCTGTCGAAACAAGCGGGCACGTCGTTTCACATCCGCCTCATTAAGAGTCAGCAACCGGCGATCGCGCATCACGATGCGACCTTCGATCACGACGGTTCGCACATCCGACGCTTTCGTCGCATAGACGAGATGCGAATAGATGTTATAGCGCGGCATTTGATGCAGCTCATCGAGATCGACGACAACCAGATCGGCCCTTTTTCCCACCTCCAGCGAACCGATTTCGCGCTCCTTGTGGAGCGCGCGCGCCCCGCCGATGGTGGCCATCTGCAATGCCTCCTGCGCCGAGACGACGCGCGGATCACGACTGATGAGCTTATGAAGCTTGGCGGCGGTATCCATCTCCTCCCACATGCTCAGATCATTATTTGAAGCGGCGCCGTCTGTGCCGAGTCCGAGCGCGACGCCTGCGGCGAGATATTGCGGAACGGGCGCCGTGCCCGAAGCGAGCTTCATGTTCGACTGCGGATTATGCACGACGCCGACGCCAAAACGCTTCAGCAGAGCGATTTCCTCCGCGTTGACGTGAACGGCATGAGCGGCGATGACGCGGTCATTCAGGAAATCAATGCGCGACAGGTATTCGACCGGCGGCGCGCCCTTGGATTTTGAAATGTCGTCGACTTCTTTGCGCGTCTCGGCGAGGTGAATCACGATCGGCGCCCCGGTTCGATCCGAGAAGGCGCGTATCGCTTTGAGATGTTCTTCGGAGACGGTATAGGGCGCGTGCGGCGCGATGGCCGGCGTAATGAGCGCGTGATTCCGCCACTTGTTCACATACCTCTCGGTATAGGCCATCGCTTCCGCATGTGTTTTGTTGTCCGCGACGGGGAAATCAATCACGGTTTCGCCGAGCACGCCGCGCACGCCCGCCCGTGCCGTCTCCTCGGCGATAGCGTCCTCGAAGTAGTACATGTCGCAATACGTCGTCGTCCCGCCGCGAATCATCTCGGCGAGTCCGAGGCGGGTTCCGACGCGCACGAATTCTTCCGTCACGTTCTTGGCTTCGGCCGGAAAGATATACTTCGTCAGCCATTCGTTGAGGTCCAGATCATCGGCGAGGCCGCGAAAGAGCGTCATCGGCACATGCGTATGGCCGTTGATCAAACCGGGGATGATGGCCTTCCCGCGGGCCTCGATGATCTCGCGCGCGATATATTTTGATGCGATCTCGGCCGTCGGGCCGACCGCAACGATGCGCCCCTTGTGAACGGCGACCGCGCCGTCCTCGAAGACGCGCAACTGTCCGTCCATCGTCACGACCGTGCCGCCGCGAACGACCGTGTCGACGCGCTGTGCAACGGCGACGGCCGCCGCCGCTTCGGGCGCGCCGGCGCCGGAATAGAAAGACGATGCCAGGGCGAAGCCGGCAAGTATAATCGCGAGAAATAATCGCCTGTATCCGAAGAATTTCAATTTGAAATCAGTCCCCTCACAAGAAGATGTTTATCCGGGTCTGCCGGGCAGAGAGTAAAAACGCACGATGAGAAGTCCGGCGAGGACCAGCACGGCGAGCAGAGAGAGAGAGACGGGCGAATGATGTTTCCCATGTAGTGATTGATTACGCGCTCAGGGGTCGTCTCCTCTCCCGCTTCGGTTGTCGCCCGTCTCTTTGCTGTCGTCAACCTGCCGGTTCACCTTTTACTGCTCCTCGCCCGTCTCTTCCAAGAACCGCGCGTCGAAAGGGCGCGGGAGGAGATCGCGCATCTGAAGCGTCTCCGTATGCCCGCGCAGGTTAGCGAGCACGACCGGGATGTCACCGCAAAATTCCCAGATCAACTGGCGGCATGCGCCGCACGGCGGCGTCAGTCGCTCGGTATCGGCGACCACCACGATATGCTTGAATGCGCCCGCTCCTTCTGACAGCGCTTTCCAGATCGCGACCCGTTCAGCACACATCGTCAGCTCATAGGTCGCGCTTTCGATATTGCATCCGGTGAAGATTGTGCCGTCCTCGGCCTCGATCGCCGCGCCGACAAGGAAATTTGAGAACGAGGCTATCGCCCGCTTGCGCGCGTCGATGGCCGCCTCGATGATCTTTTGATAATCCTCTCCTGCTACGCTCAACCTCTCTGCCCTCCGCTCGCATGGCTCACCACGGCGCTCGCCAACCGCTCACGAATCTTACCGCTAATCAAGTCAATGCTCACCAGATTGTGCCCCCCTTCCGGGATAATGACATCGGCATAACGCTTGGATGGCTCGACGAACTGCATGTGCATCGGACGTACTGTGGTGAGATACTGTTCGATCACATAGTCGGCCGTCCGTCCGCGCTCGGCGATGTCGCGCCGCAGGCGACGGATGAAACGGATGTCATCCGGCGTGTCGACAAAAACCTTGATATCCATCTGCTCGCGCAAGCGCGGGTCAGCGAAAATGAGGATGCCTTCGATAATGATGATCGGCTTCGGCTCCATCCGCACCGTCTCACCCATGCGCGTGTGCGTCCTGAAATCATAGAGCGGAAGCTCGACGGCGTTTCCCGCTTTCAATGTCCTGGCATGCTCGACGAGAAGGTCATTATCTATCGCGTCCGGATGATCGAAATTAACCGCCTGACGAATATCGAGCGGCATTTCATCGAGATTGCGGTAGTAAGAATCCTGCTGCAGGAAGGCGACCTCGCTCGCGCTCACGGATTCAAGAATACGGTTGGCGACCGTGGTTTTGCCCGAGCCGGTGCCGCCGCAAATGCCTATAATCATAAACAGTAGTCAGTGGTCAGTAGCAGTGGTCAGTGGACAGTGGTCAGTGGTCAGTGGTCAGCAGGAAGTCGCCAGTGCTTTTTCTGGCCACTGACCACCGGCCACTGATCACTGCTACTGACCACTGATCACTGCAGTTTCGGGATCACACGGCGCAACAGTTCCGCGAACGTCGCGCGCACGCTCTCCCCCGTCTCCATCACTTCGGCATGATCAACGAGCCGCTCCAGCACGCCCGCCGCCATGTTCGTAATACATGAAATGCCCAGAACTTTTATGCCCATGTGGCGGGCGACGATCGCTTCCGGCACGGTGCTCATCCCGACGGCATCTGCCCCGAGAGCGCGAAGCATGCGGACTTCGGCGGGCGTCTCGTAGTTCGGCCCGGTGAGCGCCGCATAAATGCCGCGCCGCAGTTCGAGGCTGAACGCGCGCGCTTCTTTGACGGCGATCTCTTGATACTCACGGTCGTAAACTTCCGAGAGATCGGGAAAGCGTGGCCCGAAGCGATCATCGTTTACGCCGCGCAACGGGCTCTGCCCGGTCAGGTTTAAATGATCGCTGATCACCATCAATGTACCCTGTGAGAAGCTATTATTGATACCGCCCGCAGCGTTCGTCAACACGAGTGATTTCACACCGAGCAGCCCGAGCGTGCGTACGGGGAAGGTCACTTCTTCGATGCTATATCCTTCGTAGTAATGGAAGCGCCCCTGCATCGCCGCGACCGCGAGGCCCTCGATTTTTCCCAACACCAGGCGGCCCGCGTGGCCCTCGACGGTCGAGCGCGCAAAACCGGGGATCTCCGCATAGGGAATCGCCAGCGAATCCTGCAAATCATCGGCGAACGCTCCCAAACCGCTACCGAGGATGAGCGCGACGCGCGCCTCCTCGCTCCAGCGTGCGCGGATCGTACGCGCGGCATGCTCCGCTCGTTCATAAAGCGTCTCGGGCGCTGAACCCTCCACCATTGGTTTCAAAGCCTTCCTGCCTCCTGAGACTTCCGGCCGTCATCAGCGGAAGCCCATCGTCTTCTGCGGGCCTTTTCAGCGAGAAACGTTCATTCGCTGACATGGCCGGCTATTTCATCTTTCTTTCTGATAAGGCAGTCCGAGAGCGCGCGGGGCGCGGGATAACCCGATGAAGCCCGCCAGCACGATGATCGTCAGCACATAAGGAACGATCTGGACGAACTGCACGGGGATGTCCTCGCACGACGGGAGCTTGACCACGCCCTGCATCTGGATCGACACGGCCTCGGTGAAGCCGAACAACAGGCAGGCGAGCATCGTCTGAACGGGCCGCCACTTGCCGAAGATCAGCGCCGCCAGCGCGATAAAGCCGCGGCCTGCCGTCATGTTTCGTGTAAACAGCGATGATTGCCCGATCGACAGGTATGCGCCGCCGATGGCCGCCAGCGCCCCCGACAAAAGCACGGCGGTGTATCTGATCTTGTTCACACTGATGCCGGCGGCATCGGCGGCTTCCGGATTTTCGCCGACCGCGCGCAGACGCAAACCGAACGGTGTGCGATACAGAACATACCATGTTACGGGTACGAGCGCGAAAGCGATGATGATCGGAACCCACGGAATCAGGTTGTCTTTCGGAATCTGCGGCGTCGAACCCGAGGAGAGGAACAGCGCGCCGCTCATCAGCGCCGGGATGCCGAGCATCAGAATATTAATCGCCGTGCCGCTGACCACCTGGTCAGCTTTAAAGCTGATGCACGCCGTCGCGTGGACGCCCGCGACCGCCACTCCCGCGACGATCCCCGCCAGCAACCCGAGCCAGGGGTTGCCCACATAATGCGTCACCGCCGCCGCCGTGAATGCGCCGGCCAGCATCAATCCTTCGAGCGCGATATTGATGACGCCGGCGCGCTCGGAATACAACCCGCCGAGCGCGGCCAGCAGCAGCGGCGTCGCCAGACGAATCGACGAGAAAATAAGCGACACGGAGAATAGCTCTGTCATCCTCTACACCTTCGATCTCTTCAGCAGTCCGAATCTTCCGAACGATCCGCGGAACAGCGCCTCGGCCGCCACGAATAAAATGACGATCGCCTGCAACACCTCGACCAGGTCTTTCGTCACATGATCGGTAAACGCGTCAACGAATATCCCGCCGCGAATCAACATCCCGAACAACAGCGCGGAGAGGAGCACGCCGATCGGATGATTGCGCCCGAGCAGCGCGACGGCGATGCCGGTGAAACCATAGTTAGCCGAGAAGCCGTCATAATAACGATAGCGATATCCGAGCACTTCGTTGATTCCGACCATTCCGGCCAGCGCCCCCGACACGGCCATCGCCAGCACGATCTGTTTGCCGGTCGAGATCCCGCCATACTCGGCGGCGGTCGGATTAGCGCCGGTCGCGCGAATTTCATATCCCCATTTGGTGCGCCACAGAAAGACGTACACCAGCGCGCAGGCGACGAGCGCCAGAATGAAGGCGACGTTGACCGGGATGCGCGCCGGCAGGCCCGGCAGGAACTGGCCGAGCCGCGCGATATGCGCGTTGGCTCCGATCGGCACCGTCTGTAGAATCGGATCGCCCGGCGTCTTGTAATGGTATTGCGTGAAGTAACTGACGAGCGCGACCGCGATGAAATTCAGCATGATGGTGTTGATCACTTCATGGGACCCGAAGCGCGCCTTCAGGAAGCCCGGGATCGCGCCCCACGCCGCGCCGCTCAGGATGGCGGTCAAGACCGCGAGCGGCACGAGCAGGAGCGCCGGCAGATTCGCCAGCGTGATGCCGACCCAGGCGGTGGCGAACGCCGCGATGTACAACTGCCCCTCCGCGCCGATATTGAGCAACCCGCAGCGGAAAGCGACGGCGACGGCGAGGCCCGTGAAAATTAGCGGCGTCGCGTAGAAGAGCGTGTAGCCGATGCCATCGGGCCACGACAGCGCGCTTCCGATCAACAGCCGATAAGTTTCGAATGGATTGTCGCCGATCACTAAAACGAAAATGCCGCCGATGATAAAGGCCGCGATCACAGCGACGAGCGGAAAGATCAGTTCGCGAAGAAGTTTCATAAGAATCTTCGAATTGCGATGTTAGATTTGACGTGCTATGAAAACGCCGGACTCGAGAGCGAAGCTTTCCCGAAAAGCATCTTTCAATCGCAAATCAATATCGCAAATTCCCTTTAGCGTTTACCTCCCGTCATCAGCAGCCCGATCTCTTCAATGGTCGCCCGCTTGGGATCGACTTCGCCGACGATCCGACCATGATGAATGATCAACAGACGATCGGCCAGCGCCGTCACCTCTTCGAGTTCTGCCGATACCAGTAGCACGGCGCACCCCGTATCACGCAGGGCGACGAGCTTACGGTGAATGAATTCGATCGCGCCGATATCCACGCCGCGCGTCGGCTGCGCGACCAACAGCAGTTTCGGCGCGAGATCAAACTCGCGTCCGATGATTAGCTTTTGCTGATTCCCGCCTGAAAGAGCGCGCGCCGGAAGGTCCGGGTTGGCCGGCCGGACGTCGAAATTATTAATTATCTCCATCGCCCGCCGGCGAATCGCCGACGTATCCAGCAGCACGCCGCCGAGGTGTGCGACGGCCGGCCGGCGGTAGTGGACGCCGAGAATCGAATTTTCTGACAAATCAAAATCGAGCAGCAATCCGCGCCGGTGACGGTTCTCGGGAATGTGTGCGATGCCCAGTTCTCGGCGCGCGCGCGCGTCGGCCCGCGCGATATTTCGACCCTCGAATTCGACCTCTCCGGAGATGTGCGCGGGAGCGACCAACCCGGCCAGCGCCTCGATCAATTCCGTCTGGCCGTTGCCTTCGACACCGGCGATGCCGACGATCTCGCCCCCGCGCACCTCAAACGAGACGTTCTCCAGGCGCGGCGCTTTATCCGCGTCCGTCACCGACAAATTCCTGACCTCCAGCACGGCCCCCTTAACTTGGGCTTCCGGCCGCCTGCTCGATCGTATCGAAAATGGGCACGTTGTATTTCTTCGCCAGTCCGCGGGCCAGGTCTTTGTCCGTGAACTGCTCGACATACATCGACGCCAGCGTCAGCAGCGGTCCGGGGCCGCCATCTTGCTGCCAGCCTTCCAGGATCTTTCCGATCAGCACATCGGCATGCAGCCCCTTTTCATAGGCCGTCAACACAGCCGCGACCGACTTGGGTTTCGTGGGGTCGGAAGCTTGCGCTACCGCCGCGTGTGTCAAACTACTGGAGAACGCGGTTGCCGCCACGCCGAATAGCATATCTCGGCGAGTGATGTCACAAGTGATATTCATCGGTTCGCGCCATGAGTTTTCATGCGCCACTATTTTAACGAGCCAAGATACGCCAGCAGGTCGGCGACTTGTTGGGCGGTCATGTCGCGGAG
>JANOGZ010000549.1:0-1220 GCA_031406255.1 Pyrinomonadaceae bacterium
TTTGCGATTGATGTATTGAAGAACTCCTTCCCGATCCAATAGACGTTGATGCGAAGGAATCATCTCGAGCAACGCACGAATACTGGGCGCGTGCATCGCAGTCTCCACCGAATAGTAGTGCGAATAAATACCGAGCGGAGAATTCTTAATGATCCTTTTCATAGTTGTCTCGCGAGGAACGCTTTCACTTCGCGCGGGTTGAGTTGCCGATGCGGTGCTGTCTCGGCATTCCCCCCCCGGCAGAAAGCACAAGCCTGCAAAGGCTGCGGTCGATTGAGATAGGCGAGGATTTGTTCTGCCGAAGCATTTTCGAGCTCGACTCCGTCATTTAGGAAATCCTTTGTGCCACCGTGCAGGGTTTGGAAATGAGGAGGCCGTGTGCACGTAAAGAAACGTCCGCGGCTCACGATATGACATCGCCGTCGCAACCAACAATTGGCGTAAACCTCGCGCGTAACCTCGCTATCCTCCATCGGACTCTCCCGATCCATGTCAACAAACTGATCTTGCTTCTTCCAGTTCAGTTTGACTGAGAACAGATCCGCCTTCTGTTCAATTAAACCGATTGTCTCACGTGGTAATGCAGGCTCTGGATAGAGGGAAATCGTTAAAGCTTCGGTTAACGTCCAAAAGTGATCGGACATGCGTGGCAAGAGAAAGCCATTGGTCGTGACCGAAACAACGTCCGCGATTTTGCACTGCTTTGCAATTTTCAAACAATCATCGATGGACGTGTGTAGCAACGGCTCCCCACCAACGAGCTTGAAATAGGTTGGAGACAGGACACGCTTTGCGAAGACGAGATCCTTTTGAAAGTCATTTAGATCAATCTGCCATTTCGGCAAAAATGGAGAGAGTGAACAGCAACCCCTGCAGCGCAAATTACAATGGTCAACGATATGCACTTCGAGGGAGCGCGTTTGGATTCTGCCATTCACGAGTGTATACATAATTTTCGACATCAATAAGGTGAAAACAATCTTCTGAACCCGTGCCGCAACACGATGAGCAGGAACAGAACATTACGAGGCAGAACTCCCAGCCAAAAGTAGGACACCGGCCTTTGCCTCTGATTTGTGATCTTTTGCTTCGCCAGCGTGCGGCCGACGCGCTTGAGCAGGTTCAACAAACGTGGTTACTCTGTCACTCCGTCAGTTGATTCAACCGAAATGCCCGTGACTCCCACGGTCGCTCCAACCTCTACCCCGGTGATAGCGCCT
>JANOGZ010000566.1:0-1654 GCA_031406255.1 Pyrinomonadaceae bacterium
TACCAATCAGGTGAAATTGAGTTTGTAAGTGATCGAGGTTCTAAAATCTAGGGCGAACGCATCTTAAATTTAAGCAATAAGTAAAGATATGTCATCCTTGGTCTTGTTTGCACCATAAAACGAGACGACAAGGATGACAGATGAAAGAAGCACAGAGACCGGCGCTCATTGAACACTTGGAGAAGATCAACGACCCGCGCATCGAGAGAACCAAACGACACAAGTTGATTGATGTGCTCGTGATCGCAGTCTGCGCGACTATCTGCGGGGCCGAAGCGTGGACCGAGATGGAAGAATTTGGTGAGGCTAAAGAAGAATGGTTTCGCCGATTTTTAGAGTTGCCGAACGGGATTCCCTCTCATGACACATTTCGTCGGGTGTTCATGCGGATCAAACCCACGGAGTTCCAACGCTCGTTTCTTTCGTGGGTCAAAGAACTTGCCAGCTTGGTCAAAGCGGAACTGGTCTCAATCGATGGCAAGCATCTGCGCGGCACACGCAGCCAACAAGATAAACGAGCAGGTCGTGAAGGGTTGCGCATGGTGAGCGCCTGGGCATCGGAACAATGCTTGGTCTTGGGACAAGTCAAGACCGAAGAGAAATCGAACGAAATCACAGCTATTCCTCAACTTTTGGAGATGTTGGATGTCGCTGGCTGCATCGTGACGATTGATGCGATGGGGTGTCAGCGTGAGATCGCCGCACAAATCATCCACCAAGAAGCTGATTACATGTTGTCGCTCAAAGGCAATCAAGGCACGTTGCACAAAGACGTCGCGGAGTATTTTCAGTGGGCCGAGCAGATCAGCTTCAAAGGCATCGAGCACAGCTTTATAGAGACCATCGAAAAAGATCACGGGCGCATTGAGCAGCGACGATGTTGGACAACAGAAGATGTTGAGTGGCTTGAGCAGAAGGAGGCCTGGGCTGGATTGAAGAGTATCGTGATGGTGGAATCTCGAAGAGAAGTGATCGGGCAAGCGGAGAGCGTGGAAAGAAGATACTTCATCAGCAGCCTTGCGGCAGATGCCACAGAAGCCCTCAGAGCCGTGCGTGGGCATTGGGCGATAGAAAACTCATTGCATTGGGTGTTGGATGTCTCATTTCGAGAGGATGACTGTCGCATCCGAGCCGAGAACGCGACGGAAAACATGGCAATCTTGCGTCACATGGTCTTGAACTTGTTGAAGCAAGAGCAGAGTTGTAAACGTGGAATCAAGACCAAAAGACTCAAAGCTGGCTGGGATGAGAACTATTTGCTCAAAGTGCTACAAATTTAGATGCGTTCGCCCTACCAGTTTGACCGAGGCCGAAGGGTGGATGTTTGAAGCCTGCAAGACTATGCGCGCGCCCGCCGAGGCGGCGCGGGGCGCGGGACAAAAGCCGAACGGCGGCGAGTAGCGGCGGGAGCCGATTTCCCTAGATAGAGGAGTAAGCCATGACCAATTACGTGTTCATAGAATCCCGTGACCCCTTCGAGTCGCGCGACACACGGTTCGTCGAGGAGACGGCGGCCGCACTGAAAGGGCGCGGCCACGAGGTCACTGTGTTTCTCGTGCAGAACGGCGTCCTCGCCGCGCGCCGGAACGCGCGCGACTCTTACCTCGCTCGACTGACGCAGGCGGGGATCACCCTCCTCGCCGACGACTTTTCC
>JANOGZ010000214.1:0-1933 GCA_031406255.1 Pyrinomonadaceae bacterium
AATTGAGCGGCGCGCACGAACCTTTGATGTTAAGAGACCTGCTCATTGCGCGTCCGCTCCAATGACTTGTTATGCCTCTTGAGGTGGATTACAGCCACATAAACAATCACCCACAACCTACTATGATTTCTTAATACTCACCACCCTCAGAGTTGTACCTTGCATGCAGGTAGAGACTTCCGCCACTTTGCCCACAACTCTCACTCTATCTCCTACCTTGAACCCTCTAAGGTTTCCAGCCAAAGTGTAAAGAGCACCATTATTTGCGCGTAAAGCCTGACACTCCGCTCCTTCGCCGGTTAGCTTTCCCGTAACGACCACTAGCTTACGTGACCCGCGCGAACTCTTTTGGCTATTAGCAGCTAACTCTGCTTCATTTAGATTCGTGACGTTGAAAGAACTCGGTTGGGCGGTTGCCACCGGGGTGAGTGGAATCTGCAGCAGTCCACCAAGAACCAGAATTGTTGCCGCTTGCAAAATCCTCATTTTTCTCCTTCCTTACTCATCAGTATAAAGGGCTAAATAGTTTACCAGATAAGAGACATAGCATGTTGGCTGACGGTCGTTAAATAGCCCGATACATCAAAGAGGCATAACGCCCCGGCATCACCCGCCGCGCACTCAACGCCGCAACGGCCAAGTCTAGCGATGAGAAGATTGCTATTCGCGGTCGGGTGCATGCCGTTGTTAGGCGCGGCCCCGCCACACCCAACTAGACAGGAAACCGACGCCTTAGCGTCTCAACCAGCGCATTATTCGCTCTAGTTGAGATTAGCTCAAGGGGCGAATAGCCGCGTTTCCTCGCCAATGCAAACATGATAAACAACGCCACCGCTGTCACGCTCACATTCTGCCAGGACGCAAGCTCCCACTGCCCATCCCACGTTAGTGGCCATGCCATCGTGAAAGGATAAAGATAATAGATTGGCCACTGATACCCATCAGTGCCCCGCGAGCCGACGAGGTCGCCTACGATATGTAAGTGGAAGCTTAGCAGCACAAGACCAGATGTTAACCAACGTCTGGCCGAGAGCGCGAAACCAACCGCCGCTAAAAACAAACCGAAAAGTAGGTTGTGGCCTAAGACGTGATGATATTGAAAGTACCACCGCAGCGGGGTTTCTGAGTTACGTGTGAGAACTTCCGCGACAATGCCCAAGCCGTCAAGATCGGGCGCGACACCGGCTAGCGTGATCAGCGCCCGCTCGCGGAGGTTGAGGTGGGAGGTGCTAGCAGTCAGCCATCCGACTAGGTAATGAGTGACTGGGTTCATATCTCTTTCTTAGATTAACACCCCTCAAGCGCCTAACGCCCGGCATCACCCGCCGCGCATTCAACCCCGAAACCATCCAAGCTAACGATGAGAGACCCGCTAAATCGCGGTCGGGTGCATGCCGTTGTTAGATGCCGCCGCTAATCGGCAAGCGCTTCATCAGACGCAATGAATTTGCTGTAACATTCGGAGCACAACCAATCGCCCCCGTTCGTATACCCGGCCCCATGCTCCGGGTCTTCGGACTCATACAAATCCCACCAACATATCTGGCAGTGATCGTGATTCCAGCCGCCTTTCACAAGCTCGATCTTTGCCGGATCATATTTCTGCCCGACATAAAGTGATACCCTCCCGCCCTTACCATGCACGAGAGCATTACGGGCAAACCAAGCCTGTCGCTCCCATGAAGACTCTTTGCAATCAGCAATCGCTTCTTCAATGTGAGAACGCTCCCACACCGAGCCATGTATCACAACCGTTTCTTTCTGGCCATCTGCCATTTAGCGTTACTCGCAAGAAAGGCATCTAACGCCGGAATTGAGCGGCGCGCACGAATCGCCGCTACACACAAGCCTTGCATGAGAAGATAGCTTGTTGCGCGTCCGCTCCAATGACTTGTTAGGCTCGCTCCCACCACGAACTTATTCTTCTTGGGGC
>JANOGZ010000623.1:0-3885 GCA_031406255.1 Pyrinomonadaceae bacterium
CGGCGCGTTCGGCGAGGAGCGCGCGCCTGTTTCCGGCCTATCGGCGAAACTGACATTTAGGAACTCTCCTGATCCCTTAGGGGATGTCTTTCGGGCTCGATCCGACGGTTTTCTATAAAAGATGTGCTGATTAAATGCCGACTTCAAGCGGCGACCGTCGCGGCCCCGCAAAGCTTGGGGCTCCTGTCACCGAAGAGCTAAATGGAAAGTATGATCAACAAGCTCTCGCGCGTCTTTGAAGGATAATTCCTGCGGAAAAAGCGTCTTCCGCAGAGAAATCCAACAACTGCCTTGAAAAGAACGTGAATCTCAGAGGGGGGTTGACCTGCTTGGAAATCGTCTGCTCGGTAGAACGTCCACTCTGATGCCGCTTCTCCCCCATAAGATGTATAAAAGACGACCTTTTTGCGCTAGCGAGGCCCTTTTCGTGAAAATATTTTGCCCTCGTCAGGGGACAGCAGCCTCAGTTGCCCAAAGGAGCGCGGGCGTGGCAAATCAAACCCGCCGCGACGCCTGTGTATTATACACCTACAAGGTTTCGGTTCGCGCCTGCCCTAGCGGAAATTCTGGCCGATTTGTTCGGTGCCGAACGTGCCGATACCGTTTAAACGGAAACTGAAGACAACGCGGTTTTCCTGGCGGAGGCCGACGTTGAAGGTCGAATTCTGGAGGGTCACGGCGCAGCAATCGAAACCGTAACCGACGGTGGCCGTCGAACTGACGAGTGAGGAGCTTCCCTTGCCCGGCCGGTTCTGAAAATCGAAGAAGAGCGAGATGCCGCCGAACAGTCCGCGCTCGCGGTTGCCGATAAAGATCGAAGGGCTGAACTGTGAGCCCTGGAGCGTGCCCGGCTCGTTGCCGCGCACGTCGCTGAACTGGCGTAAGGAAGGAGCGAGCGTGATCGCGCGCGTGTAATAGAAGGTCTGGAAGGCCTGGATCAGCGGGCGGTTGATGCCGAAGCTGATGGCGATATCACGCACCCCTCCGCCCTTGCTCTGCACATCGAGGTTAAAGCGTACATCGGCAAACACGTCAGTGCGCGGGCGGTAGCGCGCCTCGACATGCAGCGGAGAGAAGCGGCGCGGCACTCCGCCATAACCGAACCCCGAAAAAGTGTTGATCGGGAAGAATTGATTGCGCCGCCCCGGCACCAGGGCGCCGCCGAAGCTCTTGTCGAAAAAGTATTTGCCGCGCAGCGTGAGCGAGAACGCTTCGTAAGGCTGGCTGGAAAGCGGCGGGCGGCGGCCGTTACCGTTGCCGTTTACGGCCGCGTCTCCCGCCGCCGATCGGCCGCTCACATTCTCCGGAGCGCGGCGCGTGAAGAAGCGGTTGGTGAGCCCATATTCGATCTCATTAGTGTCGGCGATGGCGTCCAGTGAATCGAAGCGGACGATCCGTTCGAAATTGGAGATGCCGGTGATTTTGCGGTAGACGACGTACGGCTCGATCACATGTCGAAAGCGCAGCGAGCCATCGCCGCGACGGAAATTGCGCGCCAGCGCCGGCGGCCGCACATCCACTTCGAATTCCCCGTAGCCGCGCGTCACGTCGCGGCCGAGCACGAGTCGCGTGAGCGGGTCAATCGAGTTCGAGTAGTAGGTGGCGCGCAAGGCCCCCGTGACGGTCGCCGACCAGCCGCCGAAATTAAGCGGCGCGGAGAAGCGCGGATGAACATCCAGCCGCTGCACGATCGAGGGCGTGATGAGCGCCGCTCCGCCCACTTCATTCTGAAAAGAGGCCACGTCATCAACCGTCTCTTTACGGCTCATCCCTTCGATTCCGCCCTCGAACGAAAAATAGACGGGGATGCTTTTGATAAAGCTCAGCACGGAAGGGCGCTTGTCTAACGTGACGCTCGGGAGTTGGCGGGTGCGGATGCGCGTGTTCGGCAGCGACGTAACCTCCGTCCGCGCGAGGAAATTGAAGCTGTAATCGCCGAAATTTTTGTTGATGAAGACCTGCGAGCGTTCTTCGGGCGAGATCGCCTGTTGAATCGAATCGGAGAAAATCTGCCGGAAAGCCAGATTGGAAGTGATGTTGATGTCAGCCGCGGCGAGAAATCCGTTCGGGAAATAATGAACACCATCGACATAAAAACTGGATCCGCCCTGATCCGGATTGGCCGGGCTGGCCTTCGCGCCGAAGATGCGGTCCTGGACGGCGTAGAATCCGAAATTCAGAAACGAGCGCGAGTTGGCGCGCGTGCGGACATCGGCGCCGACGCCGACGCCGCGTTGGCCGAAGATGTCATTGCGGGCCGTCACATCGGCCGAACGACCGAGCGTCAGGTAATAGGCGTTCGAGAGGCGAAAGCCCTTCTGGCCCGAACCGCTGAAGGTCGGCGTGAGAAACCCGGAAGCGCGATCCCGCTTCTTGATCGAGACCGACGCGTACGGCAGATAGATGACCGGCACGCCTTTCACGCGGAAACTGGGCCGCGTCGCGCGGACACGGTCGTTCGGCGTAATCACCGCGCGCTTCGCCCTGAAACTCCACTTCGGCACGGCGTCTTCGCAGGCGGTAAACTCACCATTGGTGACGACGATCTTGTTCCCGCTCACCCTCTCCACCACATCCGCCGTAAAGTAGATCACCGTGCCATCCTGTGTCTGGTTGGTGAAGCCGGTCGAGTTGACGAAGGAACCGAGTTTGGTCGCGTAGTTCCACTCGGCGCGCGAACCCGTAATGCGTTGCTCGCCCTGATCGAAAACGACATTGCCTTCGGCGATAACTTTGTTCGTCGCCTCATAGACCGTCACTTTATCGGCCTGCAGGCGAAAGATACCGATGCGCACGTCAACATTGCCTTCATTGACGATGACGCGCGCTTCTTTCGGCCCGCTCACGGTCTGGCGGTCAGTGCGTACATCCAGTTCTTCCGTCGACTGCGGCATGCCGCCGTCGCCCGTGACCGGCAGGCGCGGGCGGATCGGCTGCTCCTGCGTGAGCGGATTGACATTGGGCGTATCGGTGATGGGATTCGTGACCTGCCGGTCAACCGGATTGGTCTGCTGCGCGTAGACGCGCCGGCCGGGCCTCTCAACCAAAGGGCAAACGAGCGCCATCAGGAGGGCGCACGCCGCCAGTGCCGGGGCCGATATGAAGCGCGAATTTGTCACGGGAAAACCAGCGCGCAAAGGATGAGCTGCAAGACCTCCAGGGGATGAAACACCGTCGAGACGCGACGAGAGCCTTCACAGATAAGGGAGCCTTATCTGAAGCACGGGCCGCGCCCGCTCGAGAGTTTCAAAACGCGCCGATGCTACCATGCGCCGCCAAAAAGCGACAAGGCGTCAAGAGAAACGCGAGAGTAATCAGCAAAAGGAACGAGCAGGTCGACACCCGATAACTCTTCAAGACGGCGTTCCGAGAGCGCACCGCCTTTGACCGCTGGCGACCATCTACCGACTGCTGTATTGTTTCTTTCCGACATGACCGCTTCCTCTGCCGAAAGTATTCGCCTGATGATCGTCGCCGGAGAGCCGTCGGGCGATGCGCACGCCGCCGCGCTCGTCCGCGCGCTCAGGGATTGCGCCCCGGAGGACGCCCGAGTCGAGTTCTTCGGTTCGACCGGCCGCGAGATGCGTGCGGCGGGCGTCGAGTCGATCGTCCGGGCCGACGAGCTGGCGATCGTCGGCTTGCCGGAAGTGGCGCGGGCGCTGCCGAAATTCTGGCGCGCCTACCGAGCGCTGAAGCGCGCCGCGTATGAACGGCGCCCTTGTGCGGCGGTGCTCGTGGACTGGCCCGATTTCAATCTGCCGCTCGCGCGGGCGCTGCGTCGCCGCGGCATCAGAGTGATCTATTACATCAGCCCGCAACTCTGGGCGTGGCGCTCGTATCGCCTGCGCAACATCCGCCGCGATGTTGATCGGCTGCTCGCCATTC
>JANOGZ010000630.1:0-11005 GCA_031406255.1 Pyrinomonadaceae bacterium
TAAAGAAGTTATTTTCCACAGGGGCTGTGGAAATCGCTGTGGAAATCTTCATCTGCTTGTGGAAAACTTCTACTTCGGAAAAGTTTTCCACATTTCCACAGGCCCATTTATTAGCTAACCTGTGGAAATGTGGAAAACTCGATGTTAAATAACTGTCTGTAAAGAACTAAACCGAAAAACGTACTGTGGAAAACTTTTAGCCTCAAATGTGAGCTAACTATTTGCAAAGATTATCCATAAGGTCGCTGACGACCCTGTGGAAATTTTGATCCTTCAAAACAAGCGCTTCTATCTTCTCCACCGAGTGAATAACGGTCGTGTGGTGCTTGCCGCCGAATTCGCGCCCGATTTCAGGGAAACTATGTTTCGTCAGTCGTTTACACAGATACATCGCCACCTGCCGCGGCACGGCGATCTGGCGCGCGTTGTTCTTGGATTTCAACTCTTCGACGCGCAGGCGATAACGCGCCGCCACGGTCCGCTGGATCTGTTCGATCGTCACTCCTGCCGGTTGATCATTTTCAGCGATGTTGCGGATGGCATCCTGCGCGAGCATTTTGGAGATCGGTAGGCCGCGCAGCGACGAGATTGCCACAAGACGCACCAGCGACCCTTCAAGCTCTCTGATATTGCTCTTCACCTTGCCCGCAATAAAGAACGCGACATCATCCGGAAGCGCCACGCCATCGAGATCAGCTTTGCGTTTTAAGATCGCTACTTTGGTTTCGAGATCGGCGGCTCCATATCCGCAATCAAGCCCCATTCGAAGCGTGAATGCAACCGCTCTTCAAGCGTCGGTATCTCGCGCGGCGGGCAGTCGGAAGTGATCACGATCTGTTTTTGTCCGTCATACAGCGCGTTAAAGGTATGGAAGAATTCTTCCTGTGTGCGCTCCTTGCCGGCCATAAACTGAATATCATCCATCAGCATAACGTCAATCGAGCGGTATTTTTCGCGAAAAGTCTGGGTTTTGTCATAACGAATCGCGTTGATCAATTCGTTCATAAACTTTTCGGCCGAGATGTAGGATAAGCGCAGATAACGGTTGCGCTCTTTGATCGAATGGCCGATGGCGTGCATCAAGTGGGTTTTACCCAGTCCCACACCCCCGTAAACATACAGCGGATTATAGGTTTTACCCGGAGCCTCGGCGACGGCGAGCGCGGCGGCATGGGCAAATTGATTGCATGATCCGACGACGAACGTCTGAAACGTGCATTTCGGATTGAGTGATAGCTCCAGCGGCTCGATATCAACGAAAGTCGTGGCTCCCGGCGTCAGGCCGTCCGAGCCGGCCGCCTCGAGCAGCGAAAAGAGACTCGATGAGTTGGTTTTTTCAGCTCTCGCGCCGTTGTTGGCGGCGCGATGGAGATCAAAGGCATCCGCCTCGTTATCTTCATCTGGTGTTAATCCTTTAGCAGAATGCGCGCCGTCCTCTTCAACCGTCCAATCCACCTGATATGCCGACAGGTTCACTTCCTCCAGCGAAGCATCGAGCACATCCGAATAATTTGAACTAACCCAGTCCTTGACCACTTGGTTCGGCGCCCGCAGATGAAGGATATGGTCGGATTCATCGCAACCGTCAAAGTGTATCGGGCGAATCCAGGTGTCAAAGCTCTGACGATTGAGGCGCTTTTCGACAGCATGCAGAATGTCGTTCCAGAGTCTATTTTCGATAACTGTGCTCATGGCTTAAGTCCATTCTCAAAAATATCTCTCGTTCCAAACACATTGGCGAGGTGATTCAAAAGAGTACGACCATCCGTTTCGCTCGGCTCAGACGCTGCTTTGAGCCAGATGGCGGAAATGTTGCAAAAACACCTCTTGGCCCTCTTTTGATTACTTCCCGCTAAAAGTTTTCCACAGGTTTTTCCACAGGGCTGTGGAAAACTTTTAGATACTTAAAGTGAAGCTTTAAGTATTGCGTTATCAATTATTTACAGGAATTACGGACGTGCGAAACGGGCGGGAGACTAGCATAAGGTGACAGTGGATGCAAGAGAAATCCACAGGCCCTTGAAAATAAATTTCCGCCCTCCGGAATTCCATTTGACCGTATAGGTCTGGAGCGAGCGATAATTGGCCGAAAATGCGACTTGAATGGTTTTAGAACACTGGTTCGGTAATCCTCCCGGTGCTGGTCGGCGTGCTAATAATTCGGGATGGATAGTCTGCGAGCGGGTCACGAGGCGTCGATGGTACGCGTTTTTCTTGACAGATTGTGTTTCCAAAAGTTAGTCTTTACGCTTTTCGTCTGAGGAGAGAATGATCAACTATGCCGAAGCGCACATTTCAACCGAACAATCGGCGCCGCGCGAAAACGCACGGCTTCCGTGCTCGCATGGCGACCAAGAGCGGACGTCTGGTACTGAAAAGGCGCCGGGCCAAGGGCCGCAAGAGGCTCACACCGACGCACTACTAAAGCGGTGTGAAGAAGCGAGTTTGAGCGGGCATCTGCGAAATTCCGCGGAATTTCGTCTTGTTTACGAGCATGGCGAGCGTTACCATAGTAGCTTGTTCACAGTTTTTGTGAGGCCAAATTGTTTGGATCATCACCGTCTGGGGATAACAGCGTCGCGCAAAGTGGCGCGGCGGGCGGTTGACCGCAATCGTCTCAAACGATTGTTGCGCGAAACTTTTCGTTTAAGCGCTAATAGCTTAGAAACCCTGCCGACAAAGTACGACTGGGTTTTTAACGCCCGGCGCGCTCTGCTGCGGGCAAAGCTGGAAGCGCCGCTTAAAGATTTTGACGGAATTATCGCTCGTGTGGCGAGTGCTGAACGAGTTGCTTTTGGCCGGGCCGGACAGCAAGAGCCGTGAAGACAGTTTTTTTGATTCTACTAAAATTTTATAAAGCGGCAGTATCGCCCCTTTTACCGCCTTCGTGTCGCTTTGTTCCCACATGTTCGGAATATGCGTATGAGGCCGTGGAACGATACGGCGCAGTGCGAGGAAGTTGGAAGAGCCTGCGCCGCCTTTTACGCTGTCATCCTTTTCATCCGGGAGGTTACGATCCGGTTGCGTAAGATTTTTCCGAAAGTAATCTATCGTGGCGGTCTCTCGCTCGAACGGATACATTAATTCGCTCGTAATACTAACTACATGGACCAGCGGCGTCTTTTAATAGCTTTGATTCTTTCGGCGGCGATACTCTTCGGATGGGAGTATTTTCTTCGTCGCACGATCGCTCCTCCGCAGAATGAAGTTGTCAACTCGCCACCGGCGGCCACCACGTCTTCAGCGACGCCTTCTCCGCAGGCCACCGAGCAGACGACCCCACAATCACCGCCGCCGGCAAATCCCGCTTCCGTTCAGGATGTTGTGCCGCAGCGCACGCTGACGATCGCCACGCCCCTCTACGTGGTGAAACTCGATAGCCGCGGCGCAGTGGCGACGAGCTGGATAATCAAAGAAAACAAAGATACGGGAAGGCCGCTTTATTCTATTGCTGGTGATCGGAATAATCCTCAGCCGCTCGAACTTATTCCTTCTGAAAACATTCGGCAGAAGCAGCTTCTGGCGCCACTGGGCCTCTCGATCGGGGACGATACCCTCGACACCGCCCTCGCCACTAAGAATTACGGGATCACCGGCATCGAGGACCAGAGCGACAACGCGCGTCTTGAACTAAAGCCGGGAGAGCAGAAGCGCATCGAGTTTGTCATGCGTGATCCTTCGACCGGAATTGACGTGACGAAGAGCTTTACTTTCAATGCTGACCAGTACGACATTGATTTCAGCGTGAATCTCACGCGCGCCGAGCAGCCTGTTCAGAATGTAAAAGTCGCGATCGGTCCGAGCCTTGGTGATCAGGGCGTTCCGCAATACACTTTTTATTCTGTTGCCCCGGAGGGTATTTATGCTGTTCCGGGGGCTGGCGCCGAACGCCCGCTGGCGACCGATATCCATGTCAATGAGGGCAGCCCCGACCGTAAAATCGTAAACGGTGTGATTGATTGGGCTGCCGTCGGCGACACCTATTTCGCGATGGTCGCCGTGCCTCCCAAACCGGTTGAAGGCCTCGAATATCGCACCACGAAATACGAGCATGAGCATGCCGGAACGAAAGAAGCGAGATATCTGATCACGGGCTTGCTCTCGGTGCCGGCGGAGGGCTCGCCGACGCGTCTCTACATCGGCCCGAAAGACCATTATTTGCTTAGCAGCGTAAGTGACCAGATCAGCCGTGCGGTCGGGCGTACGCTAGACCTCGAAGGTCTCATTGACTACGGTTGGTTCAGTACGATTTCGCGTCCTATCGCAGTACCGATCCTGTGGTCTATCAAACGTCTCAACGCTCTGACGGGCAGCTACGGCATTGCGATCGTTCTCTTCACCATCATTATTTATTCGCTTTTCTTCCCTCTCAAGTGGCGTTCATCAAAAGCGATGAAGAAGGCGCAAAAAATGGCGCCGCGCATGAAGGAAGTTCAAGAAAAAATCAAAGGTTTAAAGCAGAATGATCCGCGCCTTAAAGAACTGCAGATGGAGCAACTGCGTCTGATGAAAGAAGGCAATCCGCTCGGAGGATGTCTGCCGATCTTGATCCAGATGCCCTTTCTCTTTGCGCTTTACCGGGCGATTACAATTTCAATAGATTTTCGGCAGGCAACGTTTTTGTGGATGCCCGACCTGTCGGCCGCCGATCCGCTTCATCTGCTTCCTTTTTTGATGGCGGGCTCGATGGTCGTCTTGCAATTGATTACTCCCGCGCCTTCGGCCGATCCGCTTCAGCGTAAGATGATGGCGGTGGTTTTACCGATGATGATGCTTTACATGCTGTGGAGCGCGCCCGCCGGACTGCTCGTCTACTGGTTCGTTGGAAATATCGTCGGCTTCAGTCAGCAAATGCTGATCAACCGGATGATTAAATCGGAAGATGATGAGGAGCCTCCCGAGAAAAAAAAGGCTGAGACGCGTCCACCGAAAAAGTTCGGTCCGGCGCGCGCCTCCCAGGCTTAGCTTTCTCGATGGAAGACTCACCGGCCCGATAAACGTGAAGTGCGATGAAAGAAGTTTTCAGCCAAGCGCAGAATTTTCTGAACGCCATTTTTGATGGCGCCGGATTTGATCTGCGCGCGACGGCAACTGAAACATCGAACGGATGTGTGCTGGATATAGACGGCGCGGACGCTTCGCTGGTGCGTAGTGAGGGCGGCGAACTGCTCGATGCCCTTGAGCATTTCGTCAATCAGTCTTTCGCGCGCAGTCTTCCTCCCGAAGAGCGCCTCGTGTGTGACGTGCACGGCTTTCGCGCGATGCGCGAAGCAGAGCTGCGCGCGATGGCGCGTCACGCGGCCGAACGCGTGCGCGCGTCAAATGTTCCTTTCACCTTTGGTCCGATGAACGCAAACGAACGTCGCGTGATTCATCTCGCGCTCGCAGATGAATCCGATCTCCACACCGAATCCGTCGGCGAAGGTAGCGCCCGCAGACTCAAAGTAAGACTGACGTCTTCGAATAAGTAGCGGCGAGCGCACGCACCCCTGAGCATTACGTGCAACGCAGAGGAGCACGGACTTTTCTTTTCGTAGTGCCATCCACCGATACGATTGTCGCGCTTTCCACTCCGCCAGGCCGGAGCGGGATCGGCGTCATCCGCTTGAGCGGCGAGCGCGTTTTAGAATTTTCGCGCGCGCTTCTTCGTGAAGAGCAATTTGCGCCGGAACCGAACCGCGTCTCATTAAAAAATATCTACGATCCGGAGAACGACGAGCTTCTCGATCGGGCGCTGATCACTTATTTCAGATCGCCGCATTCATTCACTGGCGAAGACGTCGTGGAGTTAAGCTGTCACGGCTCGCCGGTTCTTCTACTGCATATCGTTGATGCGCTCTTACATCTCGGCGCGCGGGCGGCTGATCCCGGTGAGTTTACTCTGCGTGCGCTCTCCAACGGGCGTCTGAACTTGAGCCAGGCCGAAGCCGTGCGGGATCTGATTGATGCGCAGACTCAGACGGCCGTACGGCAGGCCGCACGGCAACTCGGCGGTGAGCTGTCGCTGCGTCTTCAGCCGATCAAAAGTTCTCTGCTCGAAATAATTGTTCCGCTCGAATCATCCCTCGAATTTGTCGAAGATGATCTGCCGGATATCGCTCTCGATCGAATCACCGATCAACTCTCTGACCTCATTCGACACCTGGAAGAAATGGCCTCCACGTTTCGTCACGGACGGCTCTTAAAAGACGGTTTAAGGGTCGCGTTGGCGGGACGCCCGAATGTAGGCAAGTCTAGCGTTTTCAATGGTTTACTGGATTCGGATAGGGCTATCGTGACGGATATCCCGGGAACTACGCGGGATAGTTTAAGCGAACTGATCAATCTTCACGGCGTTCCCGTACTAATCACGGATACGGCCGGCGTCCGCGCCTCGGCCGATAGCCTCGAACACCTCGGCATCGAGCGCACCCGGCGGGCAGTGGCGGACGCTGATTTGGTTGTCGTCGTCATCGATGGCTCGCAGCAACCGACCCTGGAAGATGAGGAAGTGCTTGCTGAAGTCGAAGGAAGCCGCTATTTTGTAGCTCTCAACAAGAGTGATCTGGAATCATTTGCGCCCGCTAACAGGCCCCCCGCGCGTGGCGCTTCAGCTGTTATTTCCATCTCGGCCAAGACGGGGGCCGGCCTTGATGCGCTGCGTGCTGCTATACTGGAACCGTTCGCGTCCGGCGACATCCGGGATGCGGGATTTCTGGTTACGAACGCGCGCCATTATGATCTACTGAGAAGGGCGTCTGAGGCGCTGCGATCCTCGCGAGACCTCTTTCAGCAGCGTGCGAGCGAGGAACTCTTGCTTGTGGGACTCTACGATGCGCTGCGCTTTGTCGACGATATCACGGGCGAAACGACGCCGGAAGATGTTTTGTCGCAGATATTTGCGACCTTTTGTATAGGAAAGTAGAGATGAGCTACGACGAAGCGTTTGATGTGATCGTGATCGGTGCCGGTCACGCCGGTTGTGAAGCCGCTTCAGCGGCGGCGCGAATCGGTGCGCAGACGGCGCTGGTGACGCTCAGTTTGGACTTGATCGGACAGATGTCGTGCAATCCTGCCGTCGGCGGCATCGCCAAAGGAAATCTCGTGCGGGAGATAGATGCTCTCGGCGGCATTATGGGACGTGTTATTGACCGGACGGGAATACAGTTTCGTCTGCTTAATCGGTCGCGCGGGCCGGCCGTCCAGTCACCCCGCGCGCAGGCTGACCGCGCCCTCTATCGTACGGAGATGCGCCATACCCTTGAAGCCACGCCAAACCTGCATCTACGTCAGGGACTGGTCGTCGACCTGATCGTCAGTGACGGGCACGTGCTCGGCGTCGAGCTCCAAGATACGCGGCGCCTCCGTGCGGCGGCCGTCGTGGTCGCCACGGGAACTTTCCTTAATGGTCTGATTCATACGGGCCGGCGCACGTACACGGCCGGACGTGCGGGTGAGCCGGCGTCGATTGAGCTTGCCGAAAATTTGAAACGCCTGGGGTTCCCCGTCGGACGCTTGAAGACGGGCACGCCGCCGCGTCTGGATGGGCGCACCATCGATTGGAGCGCCTTCGACCCGCAACCGGCCGACGAACGCCCCGTACCCTTTTCTTTCTCGACCGAAAGCATCGAACAACCGCAGATCACCTGCTACATCGGCTATACGACCGCGCGGGTTCATGATTCGATCCGCGCCAATCTGCACGAATCGCCGCTCTATTCGGGCCAGATCAAAGGCATCGGGCCGCGCTACTGCCCCTCTATTGAGGATAAGGTCGTTAAGTTTCCGGATAAAAGCCGGCACCAGCTTTTTCTCGAACCCGAGGGTCACGATACGAATGAGGTCTACCTCAACGGTTTTTCTACTTCCCTCCCCCCGGAACTCCAGCAGGAACTCGTCCGCCAGATCCCCGGTCTCGACGAAGCGCGTGTCATTCGCCCGGGTTATGCCATCGAGTACGATTTTATTGATCCGCGAGAACTCACGCCCTATCTTCAAACTACACGAATTAAAGGGCTTTTCTTTGCCGGGCAGATTAATGGGACGACCGGATACGAGGAAGCCGCCTGTCAGGGCTTCATGGCGGGGCTTAATGCGGCTCTTTCTGTGCAGAAACGCGAGGGATTTCGCCTCCGCCGCGAGGAAGCTTACATCGGTGTGTTGCTTGACGATCTGATCAGGCAGGGTGTCGATGAGCCTTACCGCATGTTTACCTCACGCGCGGAATATCGACTGGCGCTCCGGCATGATACGGCCGATGCCCGTCTTTCCCCGTACGGGCGCGGGTTGGGCCTCGTCGGCGACACTGCCTGGGATGGTTTTAACCGGCGCCGCGAACGACTCGCCAACTTGCGTGCGACGCTTCAGGGAACGCGCTATAAACGCTCGGATGCTGCCTATGCTTCAATTTCGCGCGCGCTCGGGATGGATTTGGGCGACTCGATCACCCTCGCTCAACTGGCGCAACGGCCGGGCGTGTCACCGGACTTTATCCGTCGTATCCTTCCCTCTCAGGTACGTGCGGAGACCAGCTTTGCCGAGCTCGGGACGGCTCTGGCCGACATCCTCTACGACGGTTATGTTAGTTCCCAGCGGGCCACTCACGAAAGGCTCCATCAGCATGATGGCCTGCGAATCCCTTCAGACTTCAGCTTCCGCCTCGTCAGCGGGCTTTCACACGAAATGATCGAGCGGCTGGAGCGTTCTCTCCCGCAGACGTTTGGTCAGGCTCGCCGAATTCCGGGATTGACTCCCGCCGCGATTTCTACCCTTCTGGTGCGTCTGAAGCTCCAACAGGCCGCCTGAAGGGTTCTCGCTAAAGTGACGGATGTTTCACGTGGCACGCTCGCCTGTGGTGGCGCGCGTGCCACGTTAAACATCCGTGTTTTTGTTCAAAATCAATGAGTTACATAATAAAAAATAAACAACCTTCTTAAAGATGTGGCGTGCCGTCCGTGTTTTATGGTAGTTTACGCGATATTTTGCCGGTGCTGGGGCGCAAGGACGATTTGAATGGCTAAAACTATCGCGGTAGCAAACCAGAAAGGCGGGGTTGGGAAGACTACCACGGCTGTTAACCTGGCAGCGGCCCTAGCAATCGCTGAAACGCGCGTCCTGCTGGTTGATATCGACCCACAGGCCAACGCCACTTCGGGCGTCGGAATTCAACGCGGTAGTTTTCGGCGCAGCCTCTATCACGTCCTCGTGCTCGATGAGAGTCTCTCCAATGTTATCCAGAATACGGAGATTCCCTCGCTGAAGATTATTCCCTCCGATAAAAACCTGATCGGAGCCGAAGTCGAATTGGTCGACGCCGAAAGACGCGAATTCAAATTGCAGGAGGCGCTTCGCCCCATCGAGGCCGAATTTGATTTCATCATCATAGATTGCCCACCCTCGCTCGGATTGTTGACCCTCAATGCCCTGACCTGCGCCGAGTCCCTGCTGGTTCCCATACAGTGTGAGTATTATGCGCTCGAGGGCGTGACGGAGCTTTTTGATACCCTGGCGCGTATTCGGCGCTCGCTGAATCCCGGATTGACGATCGAAGGCTTGCTGCTGACGATGTACGATGAGCGAACGAACCTCTCAGCCGCGGTTGCCGCCGACCTCAGAGACTTTTACGGCCAGCAGGTTTGTGAAGCCGTAATTCCGCGAAATGTCCGCCTGGCAGAAGCCCCGAGTTACGGTAAGCCCATTATTCTCTACGATATACGCTCGCGCGGCGCGGAAAGCTACATGCAGTTAGCAAAGGAGATCATGGCTCATGACAAGAAGAGCTCTCGGACGGGGATTGAGCGCGCTGCTGTCGGACACGCCGGCGACAGCTAGCGAGGCGATGAGGGAGATCGACATTGACCTCATCGAACCGAGCAATATGCAGCCGCGCACGCACTTCGATGAGGCGCGTCTGGAAGAACTCGCGCAATCGATTCGTGCTAACGGCATCATTCAGCCGCTGCTCGTCCGCCAGCTTGAGGGCGACCGCTATCAACTCGTGGCGGGGGAAAGAAGATGGCGGGCCGCCCAACGCGCCGGTCTACAGCGCGTGCCGGTCGTCGTGCGCGAGATTCCGGAGGAGCGCATGCTCGAGCTGGCGCTGATCGAGAATATTCAACGTCAGGAGCTAAACGCGATTGAGGAGGCCCATGCCTACAAACGCCTCATCGAATCGCTCGGTCTGACCCAGGAAATGGTCGCCCAGCGAGTCGGGAGGGACCGCACGTTTATCACTAACTATTTGAGGCTATTGCGTTTACCGGAAGACGTGCAGCGCTTCCTGGAAGAGGAAAAGCTATCCACTGGTCATGCCCGCGCGCTGCTCGGCATCGATGATCAGGATATTCAGCGACGTATTGCTCGTAATGTGATCGATAAGGGATTATCCGTGCGCGAAACAGAGCGCGCCATCAAGCGGGTTATCGCCGGCGCGAGCCCGGCGGCCGCGACGCTTCCTCCACAAAAACGCGACGATGCCAATATCCGCGCCGCCGAAGTCAAACTTCGGCGGCGGCTCGGCTCGCAAGTACGGGTCTTACCAAACCAAACGGGCATCGGGGGGAAAATAGAGATCGAATACTACAGCGAGAACGACCTTCATCGGATATATCAACTGCTGAGCGGCGCGCCGGATACCGCAACTGCGATGTCATCGTAGCGCGCGAATGTCCGCCCTCAACCTCCTGCTGTTGTCCCCCTTTGTATCTTATAGCCCCTTTCACGCCCGCCGGTAACTAGGTGATCCCGATAAAGTTAGTTATAACCCGCGAGGCACTTGGTAGATTGTAAAATGATGCCGCGGGGACAAGGTTTTATAATTTAAAAAGTCTCCGGCGCTGTCCGAAATATTGTTAATGGCAGGTGAGTAAAGATACGGGGCGGGACCCGACTTTGACTGCTCCAGACTGCTTGAGTTTCAGCCCGCGAGAAACGTTATTTCCATCGACGATGTGTGTGGGCACGGTGGATAAGTCGGTCGGGCCGGAGGCCGTGCAAAGATCGGAAGATTCGGTCTCATTTTCCAAAT
>JANOGZ010000646.1:0-3842 GCA_031406255.1 Pyrinomonadaceae bacterium
GTTAAGCGGCGCGCTTGAGACCTCATCTTTAGGAGGCAAGCTGGAAGCGCGTCCGCTTGAATCTGTCGTTAGCTTTCGTCGCGCGAACTCGCGATCGAGGCGTCGCCCGGAATCATTTGATCGGCGCGGCCGCGCCATAGCTACACAGCTTATATTGCTCGGCGACCTACTTGTTGAGATCGAACGACGTGAGGAATTTCGTGACGTCGTTCGACCCGGAATCTTTTCGCTCCGTCGCTACCGCAAGTTGGTAGACTCTCCTGCCTACCAGGAAAATTCTCCATTGGTAGATGTCCTCCGAGCCCTGCTCCGTCTTCTTAACGGTGAACTCCCGCCCCGGGTAACCGTACAACCTAATCTTCTTCTCAGAGATAAGCTTCCCTCCGAGACTTTTTAGGACGCCGTCGCGTATGACGTCGAGCCTCGACTCTCTCTGGCCGGCATCCTTCGGCTCGACGGGATGATCTGCGTACATGACGGCGAAGAGCCCGATGCTATTTAAGGAGGTGTAGCGGTAACTTGTGACCTTGCCAAGGGGCGAATCAATATCTTCAGCCTGAAGCTTGGGCTTGAACGGCACGAGGACATTGAACTTCCCTTCGGGCGAGTTGAACGTCTGCCCGGGCGCGCCACGCTGAAGACCGAAGGCGAGCGTATGCACTACCGCGACGAGGAGAGACGCTGTCAAAATCTTCTTAAACATGTAAAGCCTCCTGATGACCTAAGTATAGTCTGACAGAACACCCCGGCGATGAGCCGTAGACTCACACTGCGAGGTGAGAAAATCCGCTCGATGGGAGGAAGAAATCTGCTATGAAAACAAGAGCTAAGTTGTTGATTCCATTAGAAGCCTTATTTTCATCGGTGGGGGTGAAGCCCCGCTTCATGGGGGACTAACGCCCGAATTTGTATGTTGACGCTAGAACCTTGAGCAGTCAACATTCTTCATGGGAATGGCACCGGTGATGTCGATCCAGAATTGAGGCCAGCATGAGCCTGTGGGTTAGAAAGAACTACGTCGGGTGGAAGCAGCGCAAGCAAGTGGCCTCAGACCTGCAAAGTATCTACCGCGCTCCGACGCGCGAGGAGGGCGGGATGAGGCTGGAGGAGTTCGCCGAGAGTCGGGACTCGCAGTTCCCGATCATTAGCCGGTCATGGCGCAGCAACTGGGAGCGTATCACCCCGGTCTACGTATACCCTCAGGAAATCCGGCGGGTGAACTACATGACGAACGCCATCGAGTCGGTGAACATGTCGTTGCGCAAACAAATGCGTGTTTGATCAATGACTACCCTCGCTTCTTGGCGGGCTTTGCTGTAAAACCGCGACGCTCTTGGCGCCCTTTAGAAGAAGGGTGATTCTGTTCTGTACGAATCTTTGATCGTTCCACGTTGTCCTTCTCCATAGCTTCTTTCAATCGTTTTTTCGCACGCTTATTCATAGAGAGATTATACAATAAAAAAACAGACTGAAAATACCGGCTTTCTCAATGCGAATACTTAGTTGGTCGCATGCGTGCTACGGCGCGGTCTGACAACTAATTCAACCCGACCACTCGATAGCGAGGCTTGTCATTGGCGATGGTTCGTGCGCGCCGCTCAATTCCGGCGTTATGCGCTCGGCCGTGAATGAAGGTAGCGATCGAATTGAAAACTAAACTGTGGGAAGAGAACGCGAGTTCAGATGACACGCATCGCCTCGCTCGCCGCTGGACTATGATGATCGAAATCTTTCGGGTCTTGCGGCAAAATTAAATTACACTACTGGAGCAGACAAGCCATTTTTATGGATGATTACTACTCGTTACAGGTTCATGGGCCGGGGTGAATATAGAACTGATCATGTGTGGGGTATACAATCTTATCCCGAAGATGGGTCTCGGCAATAGGAGAGTGTCTTAAGTGCTGTCGAGCCACACTGGGCGGGAGGACTAAGATGAAAGAGTTCCAACGCGCCATAGATGCCAACCTGATGCGGCCGTTTGACAATCTCTGGGCGCAGCGGGTGGAGGGATGGTCAGGACTGTCGCCGTCCGAGAAGCGGCTGTATCTCGAATGCGTCCTGCAGGACGTGGTGGAAGATGGGCCTCTCAGCTGGCAGGAGCTGGAGAAGCTGGATCGGAGGAGCAAAGAATACTACTTTGTCATCATGCTCAATTGGATCAATGGCAGCGGGATAGCGACAGTCCGCAAATCCAAGCGTGACGTTAAGCAAACGATTATTGATCAGTTAGAAGACTGCTCGATGCCGCGC
Source organism: Pyrinomonadaceae bacterium (assembly GCA_031406255.1). Classification (GTDB taxonomy): domain Bacteria; phylum Acidobacteriota; class Blastocatellia; order Pyrinomonadales; family Pyrinomonadaceae; genus JANOGZ01. Next base: position 2,254 of record JANOGZ010000646.1, read on the forward strand.
AGGTTATTCTACAGCTGGCGGAACAAATACTGTGGAGAGTAGCCTGCTCCTGCCGCGTGATTGCACCCACGCTACTTGTCATGACTGTGCCAGCACTGATGCCCATGACAGCGACCATGGGCGTGAGAACTTGGACCTGAATGGGGCCAACTTTTTGCAGTATGACGAAGAATGATAATTGATTTTCCGTGGACATTGGTAAACGATCTGATAATTTTTAAGTAAGGCGTGAGCTTTTTTAGATCATGGTCAGCGTTCTGGTTATGGCCTTGATGTTTCTTTAGCGTTTCGACTCCGTTCTGGATGTTCGGGTTCAGCTCGACGGATTTCTGATAGTTCCGGAGCGCCTGTTTCTTATCGTCTGTCATGTAGGCCTCGGCGGAGGCTGGAAAGCCCAGCCGTCGCGCCGTACGACGCGCCGCCTCGGAGCGCCCCGCGAATGATTACCGGCGCGCTCTGGCGCGGCGTCTTCCGGCTTCAGGTGTGACGCGGTAGGCGCACCGCTGGTCGCCGGAGACGATATGTTCTATGCGCTCGACCTCGACGCCCGGCCCGAGGACCGTGCGGAACAGTTCAAGTTCCGTGGTGCAGAAGCCCTGGCAGGCGTTCGCCGCGGCGCAAATGGGGCAGTGGTTCTCGACGAGCAGGTAGCTCCCGCCGCCCTCGGGCCTGACCTCGGCCATATACCCCTCCTCCGTGCGCACGCGCGCCAGTTCCCTGAGCTTCTTCACCAAAGGGTCGGCGGGGCGGATGCGCCTCGCGTAGTCGGACCGTTGCCGCGCGCAGCGTGAGTCGAGCACGCGGTTCAAGCCCTCGTCCCCGTAAGCGTCCTTGAGGGCGTCGATGAGAGCGACACTTAACTCGGCGTAGGCTTCGGGGAAGAGGCGATCGGCCTCGCGGGTGAGCTGCCAGAACTTGGCCGGCCTGCCGACGGGCACGGGCCGCTCTTCGGCCGTCACGAGGCTCTCCCTCTGCAACGCGTAGAGGTGCTGCCGGACGGCCATGGCCGTCAGTCCGAGCCGTTCGGCGAGTTGCGCCGAGTCGATGGGGCCGTCGGTCTTCAGAAGTTTGACGATGGCGCGGCGGGTCTTGCGATCGCCGGGTTGCTGCGCTGTTAAGGTCATGATGAGTTTCTAAAGAAGTTTCTTTACAAAGTCAAGCCGCTGTGATAGCCTCCGACTTAGTAAAGATTTTTCTTTAGAAACTCTGGAGGAGGCCACTCATGACGATTCCTTCCGATACGACCTTCCACGAATCAATCCAAGACAGGCTTAAGACCGATCCGGCCGACCCTTTCGACGGCACGCGCGTCGCGGTCACCGGCGGCACCTCGGGGCTGGGCCTCGCCCTCATCCGTGAATTACAGCGGCGGGGCGCGCGTGTGGCGTTCATCGCACGGGGGCGCGAACGCGTCGAGCGCGTGACGCGCGAGCACCGGGGCGCCCACGGCATCGTCGGCGACATCTCGGCCAGGGACGACATCTACCCTGTCGCTGTGCAGGTCGTCGGCGAACTCGGCGGCCTCGACGTGCTCATCAACAACGCCTCGGACCTGGGCCCCACGCCGCTAATGATGCTGTCCGACACCG
>JANOGZ010000660.1:0-2112 GCA_031406255.1 Pyrinomonadaceae bacterium
CCGGCGTGATGTCGCACATGGCGTCGGACGTGGGCTACGTCCTGGTAATTCCGCTCGGCGCGATGATCTTTCTGGCGGTCGGCCGCCATCCGCTCGCGGGGCTGGCGGCGGCCTTCGCGGGCGTCTCCGGCGGCTTCAGCGCGAACCTCCTGCTCGGACCGACCGACCCGCTGCTCGCCGGGCTGACGCAGGAAGCGGCGCGCATCCTGGACAAGGCTTACGTCGTCACCCCCGCTGCGAACTACTTCTTCATGGCGACATCGGCCATCATGATCGCTCTCTCCGGGACGTGGATTACTGAGAAAGTGATCGTGCCGCGCCTGGGCGAGTACAAAGGCGAAGAAAAGCCGGAGGAGTTGAAGGAGCTGAGCCGGGATGAAAGGCGCGGCCTTCGTTACGCGCTCGTGGCCGCGCTCCTCTTCGTCGGGATCATCCTGTGGGGCCTCGTGCCGTCGGGCGGCTTCCTGCGCGACCCGCAGACGAACGGCGTCCTTCGCTCGCCGTTTCTGTCAGGCATCGTCGCCGTCATCTTCTTCGGCGGCGTGATCGTCGGCCTGGCCTACGGGCTGGGCGCGCGCACCATCCGCAACGACAACGACGTGATGAAGGCGATGGAGAAGGCGATGGCGACGATGTCGCTTTATCTGGTGCTGGCGTTCTTCGCCGCGCAGTTCGTGGCCTTCTTCAACTGGACGCACCTCGGCGTGATCACGGCCGTCAAGGGGGCGGAGCTGTTGCGCGCGTCAGGCATCGGCGGCATTCCACTGATCGTCTCTTTCATCTGCATCACGGTGCTGCTCGACCTGGTGCTCGGAAGCGCGTCGGCGAAGTGGGCGGTGATGGCCCCGGTCTTCGTGCCGATGTTTATGCTGCTGGGCTATTCGCCCGAGTTGACGCAGGCCGGTTACCGCGTCGGCGACTCGGTCGCTAACATCATCACGCCCCTGATGTCGTACTTCCCGCTCGTCGTCGCCTTCGCGCAGAGATACGATAAGCGTGCGGGCATCGGGACGGTGATGGCGACGATGTTACCCTACTCGGTGACTTTCTTTATTCTCTGGACGTTGCTCTTAATCGTCTGGTATCTATTGGATCTGCCATTGGGTCCGGGCGCGGGCATCTATTACACCCCGGCGACTCCGGCCCCGTGAATCGTGATAAGAGCAAAACAGGTTTTAACTATTCACGATTCGCGATTCACGCGATCTGAAGTTATCGCAGGAGAGCCACGGCTGATTACCTCGAGACGTTTTTACACTTTCAACAGCGAGGGCCTTTTGCCGGCGGCCATCCATAATGAAAGTCATGCCGCGGCCTGGTGTTAATACAAATACTTCTGAAAGCCTTCGAAGACACTCCCCGGCAATCTAACAACTCATTGGAGATGACGCCGAATCAGCAAGTCTCTGATCGTTAGCTTGAATAGTGATGAAGTAATCTCCGGCGCATCTCAATTCGAGCGTTAGATGGCTTACTTGAGCAGGTATGAGAATCGAAATCCATTACCAGAGATGTTCTGATACCGCGCCTCAGGTGACGACGCTCACACCAGAGCTGTACTTCGACCCTCTGGAGCACGGAGAAACTTACGAGGAGAGCGGTATCCCCAAATACAACCATGCCGTGGATTATCTACCTTTTGCAGCCGATGAATTGAAATGGACAGAACTTCTGGTTGTTGAGTCAGGAAGTGATTACACGATTAGAACAGAGTTCTACGGACCGGGAGCATTAATGTGGCACCGTAAAGACTCAGATGGCGGTTGTGTTGCAAAAATTATTATTAGGCGCACTATAGTCACCCGTGAGGTTTCCCTACGCAGCGATCCCGAACAGCGAAGCTACAAACTTCGCCTGACCTTCGGTATCACTACCAGTTAATCTTTTGACTTGACCTTTTCTCATCATGTGCATTGACTCTACCCCTTCCAGCGTCCGCTCCGCCGTGTGAAATGAGCGGAAGCACTGCATCGCTCGCCACCTCCTGCGGATCGCGCGATGGTCTTGCTCGACGATGTTCGTCAGGTACTTCGTCCGTCGCAAGCGGCAGTCCAAGGGGAGCACTTTCTCTTTTTGTGAATCGGTGAAGGCTTCAGGGTAGGAGGCATGTTT
>JANOGZ010000664.1:0-1237 GCA_031406255.1 Pyrinomonadaceae bacterium
GCAGCGCCCGCGCGCGCCCCGCTGTGCCGCCGCTGCCGAACTCGGTGATCGCCGCCTGTCTCTCCGACTCGCTCGGACTCACTTCCGCGTTCGCAAACAGCTTGTCCACGTATTCCGGACCCGACAGGTCAGCGCGATAGAGGAACCTGAATTCAGGGCGCGTCACCCAGTCTTCAAGAAACGCCTGTTTATTGGCTTCCAGCTTCTCGGGCCACCCCGGAGCCCCGACCACCACACCCTCACCGATCTTCTGCGTATTGAGCAGAAACAGTTCGTAGCGCGGGAGGCTGGCAAACGTAGCCCTGTGGATACGGTAGACCAGATAGCCCGTGTTCTGGAACTCGATCGAGATGAAGAAAGCGGCCGAGACGTTCTCGCGTTTTTCGTCGAGGCAGGGCGCGTCTGAGCCGCAACTGGCGGTCTGGTTAGTCCAGAAGGTGATGCCGTCAGTTTCGCCCTGGCGGTTTAGAAAATCATGATAGTGCTGGCAGGCAAACGACATCGGATTATCGATCGGATTCGACGCCGCGGCGGCCGTCTCGTTATCACTGATCTCCAGTGTCGCGGTGTTTGGTTGACCGAGCGCGGCACCGCCAGCGGCATTAAATAAACTGATCGTCGCCGTCTCGACCGACTCCGCGTAACCATCATCGGTGATCAGAATGTTGACGGTTTTGCTCGTCTGCCCGGCGGCGAAGGTGAGGCGACCGGCGGCGAATACATAGTCGTTCTTCTGACTGGCGGTGCCGTCACTGACAACGTAATCAACCGTCGCGGCGCTGCCGGTCGAACCTGTGCGCGTGATGGTCACGGCCGCCGCGACGCAGCCTTCCGTGACCGGATAACTGCTGGCGCTAAACTGCACGGTGGAGGCCGGTGCAGGGGTCGGCGTTGGCGTCGGGCCGGGCGAGGGCGTCGGCGTCGGTGATGGTGTGGGAGTTGGAGTTGGCGTCGGTGTCGGCGCTGGTGTGGGTGTCGGCGTCGGCGTCGGTGTCGGCGGCGGTACGGGATTACCGCTTCCGCTGACCGTCACGCAGCGCGTGTTGCTGTAGGGGCCTGTGGCCGGGCCGTCTGCTGTCGTAAAGAGGCCGGCGATGCGATAGAAGTAGCCTCCGTCGGGGCGGGCGACGATGTCGAGCGAAGTCTCGGCCGCTCCCGTCTCGGCGATCGTGCGAAAAACGACGGAGCTGAGGCGAATGTCCTCGACCCACCACCCGAGCGGCGTCGCATCGGGCGG
>JANOGZ010000228.1:0-11222 GCA_031406255.1 Pyrinomonadaceae bacterium
CCGTGAGGCGCTCGTGGCGCGCGGCTTTGCGGTGGAGTACAGCGAAATCACGGGGCACGATCATAATTATTCCGCGCTCGCCGCAAAGCTTAACGCACAGGCGTGGGCCTTCCTGAGCCGGCACGAACTCGCCGAAGAACCGCGCTACATCGAGTATCAATTCAATAGCAAAAAGTAGAGCGAGCAAAAGCGCGACCGCTGGCTTGAAGTCAAGCGGCGGCGGAGCGTGTGCGGAGCGCGTCGCGCACGAGAGCATTGAACTTCTCAGCATGCTCTTCTTGCGGTGATGTGCGGCAGCGGTCGAAGATTTCCAGTCTGGCGTGTGGATTGAGGCGCAGGAGTTCGGCGGCCTGTTCGACCGGGTTGACCCGGTCTTGCTTACCCCAGATGAGCGTCACCGGCTGGCGAAGTCGCGCGAACGCTTCACGCGTGTCCGTATTCAGATAGCCCGAGAGAAAAGCGGCGATGGCATGCTGCGCGCCCGGTTGGTGGCTCGCCGCATAATATTGCGCCACAAGTCGCTCGGTGACGAAGCGCTTATCGTAGAAGAGTTGCTTGCGCGCGTAATCGCGGATGCTGCGCTCGCTCGCCATCGCGTTGTAGAAGGAGGTGCCGAGGACGGGCGAATGGAGCAGGCCGTAGAAGGCCGCGCCCGTCATGCCGGGACGCGCGCGGAGATTATCCGCGCCCGACGGCGAGATCAGGATGAGAGCCCTGACGAGTTCCGGACGCTCATCGGCGACGCGCACCGCGAACGCCGCGCCGAGAGAACTCGCCGCCACGTATGCCGGACGACCGGCGGCAACTTCCTGGATGAAGTCGGCGATGAGTTCGACGGAAAGGTCTGCCGAATATGGGGCGGTCGGAGGTTTATCGGAGAATCCAAAGCCCAGCAGGTCGAGCGCATAGACGCGAAAATCGCGCGCCAATTCGTCGAAATTACGCCTCCACATAAAAGAGGAAGCGCCCGCGCCGATGCCATGCACGAAGAGGAGCGGCGGCGCCCCCTCGGGCCCGGCCACGCGGTAAAAGATTCGTCCGTACTTCCACGGGAAAGCTCTTGGCTCGCCCCCGACCGCGCCATCGTCGGTGTAGACGGTCGTCCCTCGCGCAATCGCGGCGTTGACGGCGGCCAGCGCCGCCACGCCTGCGCTACCGGCCAGTAATCCCTTCCAGATTTTTTGTACCGCGCCCATTGGTAGCCGTCAGCAATCAGCAATAATCAGCAATCAGCTTTCAGCCTGTGGTTTAAGACTGACGGCTGATCGCTGATCGCTTTCAAATAAATGCGAAGTCAAACTGCTCCTGGTGAACATGCTCGTCGCTGGTGATGTCAACCGCGCCCAGATAGTCTTCGATCTCCGCCAGCACATCGCTTTCAGAGGAGCGTAGCGCGCGCGCCACTTCCGGATTGAGGCGCAGCGTAGTTTGCTTGACGATTTCGCCGTCGAGTCCGCGCGCCAACCGCCGCGCCTCTTCCAGTATCTCGTAGCAGACCGTCTGCGGTGATTTGACCATGCTGCTTCCCTGGCAGTAAGGGCAGGGCGAGCAGAGCGTTCGTTCGAGCGACTGTTTGACGCGCTTGCGCGTCATGATCACAAGGCCAAAATCATTGAAGGAGAGAACTTTGGTCGGCGATTTGTCATCCCTGAGAGCCTCCTGCAGGGCCTGCATGACGCGCTGGCGGTTGCGCCGCTCCTCCATATCGATCAAATCGAGCACGATGATTCCGCCGAGGTCGCGCAGACGTATCTGCCGCGCGATCTCATCGACGGCTTCCATGTTAGTCCGCGTGATCGTGTCTTCGAGACGGCTGCCGCCGCGCCCGACGAATTTTCCGGTGTTGACATCGATCGCGACCAGCGCCTCGGTCTGGTTGATGACCAGATAACCGCCCGAGCGAAGCCAGACGCGCGGCTTGATGGCTTTCTCTATCTCGGCCTGCACGGCGTAGGCTTCAAGGATCGGCTCCTCGCGCGTGTAGAGCTTAACGCGCTTCACCAGACGCGGCTGGATGCGGTTGATAAACTCGACGATGCTGAGGTATTCCTCTTCAGAATCAACGCGGATCGCCGTGAAATCGTCTGACAGTTGATCGCGCAGGATGCGCAGCACGAGGTCTAAATCGCGATGCACGAGCGCGGGCGCTTTCGCCTTTTCCGCCGTGCGGCGGATGTCGCGCCACGTCCGCACCAGATATCTCGCATCATCGCGCAGGTCGGCTTCGCTCATCCCGACGCCCGCCGTGCGGACGATAAAACCGCCCGAAGGAACGTCCTCTTCCTTGTTGATCGCTTGAATCAACTTGCGTAGCCGGACGCGTTCGCTGTCAGATTCGATCTTGCGCGAGACGCCGACGTGTTCGATCGTCGGCATGTAGACGAGATACCGGCCGGGCAGGGCGATGTGCGACGTGATGCGCGCGCCCTTCTGTGAGATGGGCTCTTTGGCGATCTGGACGATGATCTCCTGGCCTTCACGAAGGAGATCGGTAATTACTGGTTGCTGCCGTTCGCGGCGCTCGCGTCCGCCACCGCCGCCGCTGCCAGCGCCGCTATGTCCATCGTCACCACCGCGCGAGCGGCGTCCATTACCACTACGCGGCTCCCGATTATCTTCACTACGCCGGGGAGCACGCCCCTTTGCCGCCACCGCCACCGGTGCGGGCAGCACCTCCGGCGTGACCGCTACCGGTTCTTCAATATCGCTTGGGACCTCCGCTTCATCGCCATCGGCGCGCTCTTCGTCGTTCCCTCCGTCGGTCGCGGACTTGCCGACCGGCCGGCGCCGGCGGCGTCCACCACGGCGCGCGAATTCGCCGCGACCGCGCTGGCCGGTGATGCTCGCTTCGGTATCATCAAACTGCTCGCCTGCGGAACCAGTTACTTCCTGACCCGTCGCTTCTTCACCGCTGGCTGCGGTCGCTGCGGCGGGGTCTCCGCCGGTCGCCTCATCTGCGGCTTGGCGCGGGCGTCGGGTGCGTCTCTTGGTCGCCGTTCCGGCAGACTCCGAACGCGCCCCCGCCGGCTTTTTCGTCGCACCCGCAGTCGTCGTGGCGGGGCGTGAACGGCTGGTGGCGGGGCGTTTCTTCTTAGGAGTCTCCTCTTCGGATTCTTGTTGTTTGGTTGCGGCTCCGCGTAAAGCTGCGGGGGCGCTCGTCGGCGCCTCTCTCCGTGCGGTCTGTGCGGCGCGCTGCCCGCCGCCGCCACCACGTTTTCTGCGCGCGCCGGAAGCCGGAGCCTCCGCTGCAGTTTTAGCTGCGCCGGCGGAGCTGGTTCCTCCTTCCACCTCCCTTTCATCGTCGCTCACACGCTCGAACGACTGGACCGGATAGCCCCTCTCGTCGACGCCTTGCCCGGTAAATTCATCTGAAAATTCTGTGACCGAGGCCGCCACTGTTTGAGGTGCGGGGTACGATGCTGTTTGAACGTCGCCGGAAGCAACGTCGCTGTCGTCTATCCGTTGGAATGAAGAGTCGGCTGATGAGCCCGGGGAAAAGAGCGAGCCGACTTGCGCCGGAGATGTCGCTTCCATATCAAATTCGACGCCGCGGATTTGGTCGAGAAGGCGCTCTTGCAACCTTGCATCTTTGAACATCTCGCCTTCGTCGGCGGCAGTTTCATCCTCATCGACGACACGCTGGAAAGATGGCGCGCCAGCCGAAAAGGGCGTTCCAGCGATGTCTTCTCTGGAAATATAAGGCGCGTCTTCAGCGTCGCGGCGTTCGTCAAAGGTCGTCACGGCGGCGCTGCGTGCGCCGCGTGTGTGCGGCGGCGGTGTGGTTCCTTCCGAAGCCGCCGTCGGGCCCTTCTCACGCCGCTGGCCACGCCGCCCGCGTCGCTGTTCTCCGGCCTCGGGCTCTTCCGCACCCGCGTGCCCTCGAACAGGGCTTTTTTCTCTCGCTTCAGCGAGTGGGGCATCGCTTTCGGCGGCCTCATCGCCAAGATCGGCGGCGGCGCCCGCTTCCAGCAGCGGTTCGGCGAGCTCTTGCGCCGATTCCATCTGGCGCTCGCGTTCGAGACGGGCCTGCTCGATGCGCTCGGCCGCGGCCCGCGCGGCGGCCGGGTCGGCCCCCTCACCCTTCGACTTGTCGATTACGATGCGCTCAAATTCTTCTTCTTCGTCGAAGAAGTCTGAGACATAGAGAAACGCATCGCGCTCCAGTCCGATATCCACAAAAGCGGACTGCATCCCTGGCAAAACGCGCATCACGCGTCCTTTATAGATATTGCCGACGATGCCTTGACTCGATTCGCCGCGCTCGATGTAGAATTCCGTAACTCTTCCGTTTTCGATAATCGCAATCTTCTTCTCGCGTCCATTGACGCTGACAATCAACTCTTTCGACATTGTTGGAAAACCATCTCCCTCGTAAGCCACCACGGCGCGCAAGAGCCCGCCGGTGGCAGGGCGCGACGACGACCAGCAGTGATGTGAAAAGTTTGGCGCGGGGGCAGTTTGGCGCAGCCTGCAAGCCATGTGGCGCGGCGCGCCCCGCTCGCGCAAGAGCAATGAGCGAAGCCGTTGCGTTCGCTCTTGATAACCAAGAAATCATCACCGCCAGCTTTTAAAATCAAACAATTGATTGTGTTTGTATGCTCTGGTGGGTGATGGGTGAAAAGACGCCGAAACTTCTCCGCCGGTCGTAAGCCAGGCAGCCGTACCTCTTCCCCGGCGTGGAAGCGTTTCAAACTGGTCACATGGACACATGGAAACTCCGTCGAGCCGCCCGGCCGAGCGCCAGGGTCTCTGTTTACCTGCGGGCGGTAGCAGCAGTCGCGGGCGCAAGGTGAGCCGACAGAAACACTACTACGGCCGGGCAGGCAGTTCATCTCCTGCCACGCTCGCGCGGGGACCTTACCGATGACCCTTCGCAGCGTGGCGGCGGCAGATCGGCGCGCGTCTTTAATGCCCGCGCCGATCACCGGCTCTACGGCCCTTAATACATTCCAAAAGAGATCGCTTCGCCGTAAACTTCAACGATTCTTAAAACTTGACGTCCCGTTCGCCGGAGCGCTTGATAAAGCCGTCTTGCAAAGGTAGACATTGGTGTGCGCCGTGCCCGATAAAGAATTTCGCCCGGGCCGAAGAGAACGAGCCGCGCGTGAGTATAACCGAGCGCGCAGCCAAAGGCGAGCCAAAGCGCGACGCCCGTCGGCCCTGATCAGTTTACAAAACGACGTAGACGCACGCTGATCGCGAATCCGATCGCGGTTGACGTGGCGAGTACGGAAGAGAGCCCGGCGCTCATTAACGGCAGCGGCACGCCGATCACGGGCAGCAACCCGAGAGCCATCCCGACGTTGATAAAGATCTGAAACGCAAAACCGCCGACGATCGCCATAATTACGAGCATGCCCATCCGGTCGGGCGCGCGGCGCGCGCCGAAGACAAGTCTGGAGAGCAGCACGGCGTAGGCTAAAAGCAGGAGGATCGTGCCGATAAAGCCGGTCGTCTCCGCTGTCACCGCGAAAATAAAGTCGGTGTGCGGTTCGGGGAGGAACTTCAGACGGCTCTGCGAATATTCGGAGGAAGCCGGTGTGCCCGTCAATCCGCCCTTCCCGACGGTCAGGATAGACTGCCAGGTATGGTAACCGAATCCGCGCTTGTCGGCGTTTTCCGGGTCCAGAATAACGTTGATCCGCTCCTGCTGATAGCCTTTAATCGCACCGGTCTGGACGCCGACGGCGTAGGCCGCCGGGACGGCGATCGTGCCGAGCACGAGCGCGGCGATCACCACCCACATCCGCACGGAAGAGAGAAATAGCACGACCGCCAGGAGCGGAAAATAGGTGATCGCCTGTCCGGCATCCGGCTCAAGCAGAATCAGTCCGACGGGTAGCGCCAGGATCGCCACCCCGATCACCAGCTCCTTCCATGTGAGCGGGCTGTGACGCGGTCTGCCGAAATAGCGCGCGAGCATCAGGACGGTGAGAATCTTGACGAACTCCGAGGGTTGAAACTGTCCGAGGCCGGGAACGCCGATCCATGCCCGCTGGCCGTTGATCTTCAAACCGATGCCGGGAATAAGCACAATCACGAGCAGAAAGAGACCAAACAAATAGAAGGCGGGCGCGAAATGCACCAGCTTGCGATAATCGGTGAACGCGACCGCCAGCATCACGACGAGCGAGATGCCGAGGCCGATCAACTGTTTCTTCCAGTAATTACCATCGGGCTGCGCGTTGTGAATCTGCCATGTGCCGAAGCAGGCGATGCAGATGGCCAGCAGCGTCAGAAACCAATCGAAGTCGCGAAAGCGGCGGTTTTCTAAAATGGCAACCATACAAGTTAAGCCTGGAGTCTCGAGACCCGAGTCTATAGGCGGTTTGACTCTAGACTTTAGACTCGGGACTCGGGACTATCTTCTGGCGATGTGATCGACCGGCGCTTCGTCCTCGCCGCGCGTCTTGCGGTAGTAAACATCATAGACGGCGCGCACGGCCGGGGCCGCGTGGGTACCCCCGAAACCGACGTTTTCGATCAGCGCGATGGCGGCGATTTCCGGGTTGTGGGCCGGCGCGACCGAGACGAACCAGGCGTGGTCTTTATTGGCGCCGACGTCTTTACCGAGGCTGACGACCTGCGCCGTGCCCGTCTTTCCGGCAATCTCGAAGTTGGCCATCTTAATCCGCCCGGCCGTACCGCCATTATTGACCACGTCGGACATGCCGTCCATCACGATCCGGTGCTGGTCTTCGGGAATGGTGACGATCTTGGGCTGCGGGCGATCGAAGGGACGCGCCGCCCGGTACGGGAAGTGTGAGGTCGCGCTCACAGCCTTCGCTTCCTTCAGCAGGTGCGGAATATAAAGCTTGCCGCCGACGCCGATGCCGGCCACGGCGCGCAATATCGCGAGCGGCGTGGCGAATTCATAGACCTGTCCGAACGAGGCATAGACCGTATCGATCTCGCGCCATTCCGGGTCGCGCGGGTTAAAACGCGCTTTGAACTCGCGCGAAGGAGTCCAGCTCTTGAGTTCGCGTGGAAGATCGACTCCGGTGCGTTTGTCCAAATCGAACTCATCGACCATCTGCATGATGCCTTCGAGCTTCATTTTCAGGCCGAGGCGGTAAAAATAGCCATCGCAGGAGACCTGGATGGCGCGGCGCACCTCGGGTGCGCCGTGATTGCCCATGCAGCGCGTAAACTTGTTGCCGATCGTAATCCCTCCGCCGCACGCGAGGTGTGAATCTTTGATCGTGATCACGCCCTGCTTCAGGCCCCCCACGGCCATCGGAATCTTCCACGTCGAGCCGGGCGGATAGCGGCCCTTGATCGCACGGTTGAAGAGCGGGTTCAGCGGGTCTCTCAAGAGAGCGCGGGCCTCGGCGCGCCCCTCTTTGGTCGAGATGCGCTGCGAAAAGATGTTCGGATCAAAGGTCGGGTAGGAGGCCATCGCCAGCACCTCGCCGTTGTTCGGGTTCATCGCGACGAACACGCCGCGGCCCGAAGCCGAGTTGCGCAGTTGCTCTTCGGCCGCCTCCTGCAAATCCAGATCGATCGTAATGACGAGGTCCTGGCCCGGCTGCGGCGGAACCATCTCGATTTCGTGCTGGATGTGACCGCGACTATCCACGACGACCTTGCGGTAGCCATCCTGCCCGCGTAGATATTCGTCATAGACTGATTCGAGCCCCTCCTGGCCGATGGTATCGCCGGCGCGGTAGCCTTTCTCTTTGTACCTGGCGAGTTTTAATTGCTCGGGGCTGATCTCGCCGACGTAGCCGAGGACGTGCGCCAGCAATCCGTTTTCCGGGTAGCGGCGCTGCGGTTGCTCTTCAATCCGTAGTTCGGGGAATTCGAGCGCATGCGCTTCAACCCATGCGATGTCGGCGCGTGAGGCGCTCTCTTTAACTTTGATGTACTCGAAGGCGGGCTGCGATTTGATCAGGTCAAAGCGCTCGCGCAAAAGGTCCGGGTCGATCTCCAACCCTTCGGAGAGCGGCCCGATCAGCTTGTTGAGGTCTTTTCCTTTGATATCTTCGCGCGACAGGATGACGTTGTAAATCGGACGCGAATCGACCAGCAGGCGTCCCTGACGATCGAAAATGACGCCGCGTTGGGCCGGGATCGGCAGCAGCCTGATCCGCTGATTCTCGGCGCGCTCGGCATAATAGGCGCCGTTGATCACCTGCAGATAGTAGAGCCGCACGGCCAGCACGGCCAGCAGGGCGAGCGCGATGGTGTGAATGACGCTCAAGCGCAGGCGCAAATTTTGCGAGTCGTCTTCGTAAAACTTCATAGGCCGATCCCGATTCTCCTCAGTATTTGATTCGTCCCGAACTGCGACGCGCGAAGCGCCGCCGAAAGGCGAACTGGCGGCGCTGGCGCGCCCGCTCGCTGAAAAAGGTGTCAAGCATATAGGAGATAATGGTGCCCGCGACCGTCGTTCCGATCACCTTGTAGGCCGCCGCCTCGGCAAACGGAATCAGCGAGGGCTGGCTGAGCATCCGATGGAGAAGAACATAAATGATCGCATCGAGCGCCGCGGCCCCTGCTAAGACGGGAATTCGCATCAGCGGGTTGTCGAGCATGATGCGCGTCACTACCGCCGCGATCAGATACGCCGTCAACGTCTTCGAGAAACCGTTGGCGCCGAGCAAGCCGACGCTCAAAGCGTCTGTCGCGAACCCGGCCACGGCGCCGATGATCACCGCCTGCACGGGATCGCGCCGGAGGGCGAAATAGACCACCACGACGAGCGGCAGGTCAATATAGCCCAGCGGAGGCCAGACGGCACGGCCGGCCGTTTGTAAAATGATAGCCAGCGCAACACAAACGGCGATCTTCAGCTTCATGGGTAATTTGCGATTTCAGATTTGCGATTTGCGGCGATCAAATAGGGATTCAATCTCCCTGTTCCAGAGCCGCAAATCAGCAATCGCAAATCGAAAATCATTTCTTCCCCTTGTCAATATTCGGCAGCATCTTATCGGGGGGCGTGCGCTGTGGTGGACGATATTGCAGAACCGCCACCTCTTCGAGCGAATCGAGCCGCGCGCTCGGCTTAACGCGGATCACGTGCGGCGTCGTCGCCGAGCCCGATACGACCTCAACCACTTCACCGACATTCAGTCCGGGCGGGTAGATACCGTCCTGCCCCGTGGTCACTACATAATCGCCGCGCGTGACTTGTTCAAGGCCCGAAACATAGCGCATCTCGAGCAGACCATTCTGGCCGAACCCCTTGACCGAGCCGAGCGCGTTCGAGTTGCCGAGCTGGCCGACGACGGCCCCGGCGGCCGCCCGCTCGTCGGTGATCAGCATGATCTGTGCCGTCATCGGGCTCGTCGCCACCACGCGCCCGACGATTCCATCGCGCGTCGCCACCGGCATGTTTAATTCGATGCCGGATGAACCGCCGCTATTGATCGTCACCATGTCGAACCAGATGGAGGGGTCGCGTGCGATCACGCGCGCCGCGACCACGCCGTAATCGGATTCGTTTTTGAGATCGAGCAGGCTCTTGAGACGTTGATTCTCGTCGCGTTCGGCGCGCGCGTCACGCAGCGCCGTCTCCATTTCCGCGACGCGCTGCTTCAACCCCTCGTTTTCCGCGGCGGCGTGGCGAAGATTGCCGATTCGCTGAAAGACGCCCACGCCGGCGCCGCCGACGCCCGTTGAGACACGCTGAAACGGCGAGGCGATGGCCTGCCCCCAGACGCGGATCATGCGCTGCTTGGTCACCTGATCCTTTGCGTCATATGACATCAGACCCAGGTTAAACAAAAGAAGCCCGAGCAGCCACAGCGGGGCGCGCTGCCGAATCTCCTTTTGCGTTCGCGTTACCAACCCTGACCCCCTCCTGTTCCGCTCATCGTGTTATCCCACTTGACGCGCTTCAAAAGATTGAAGTCGGACAGCATTTTCCCCGCGCCGAGCACGACCGAGGAGAGCGGATCATCGGCCACCGAGACGGGCAGACCCGTCTCGATCGAAAGCCGCCGGTCCAGATTCTTCAACAGCGCTCCGCCGCCGGTCATCACAATGCCGCGTTCGACGATATCGGCGGAGAGCTCCGGCGGCGTGCGCTCCAGCGCGACGCGCACCGCGTTGACGATCGTCGAGACCGAATCGGCCAGCGCCTCGCGTATCTCTTCGTCCGTAATCGTGATGGTTTTCGGAATACCTTCGATCAGGTTGCGCCCGCGCACGTCCATTGATAACGGCTCATCGAGCGGAAAGGCCGAGCCGAGCTCGATCTTGATCGCTTCGGCCGTGCGTTCGCCGATCAGCAAGTTGTATTTCCGCTTGATGTACTGCGTGATCGATTCGTCCATCTCGTTGCCGGCGACGCGCACCGCGCGCGAATAGACGATACCGCTCAGGGAAATGACGGCAATATCGGTGGTGCCGCCGCCGATATCCACGATCATGTTGCCGTGCGGTTATGTGATCGGCAGCCCCGCTCCGATCGCGGCGGCCATCGCTTCCTCGACCAGATAAACTTCCGAAGCCTTCGCGCGGTAGGCGGAATCCTCGACGGCGCGGCGCTCGACCTGCGTGATCTCCGATGGAATGCCGATCACGACGCGCGGCGAAACCCACGTTTTCCCGTTATGCGCTTTGCGGATGAAGTGCTGAAGCATCTTCTCGGTCACTTCAAAGTTGGCGATCACACCGTCCTTCATCGGACGAATGGCGACGATATTGCCGGGCGTCCGGCCGAGCATCTCCTTGGCCTCTTTGCCGACGGCCTCGGGAGTGTTGGTCACTTTATTAATCGCGACAATCGAGGGCTCGGAGACGACGATGCCACGCCCCTTGGCATAGACGAGCGTATTCGCGGTGCCGAGATCAATCGCCAGATCGCTGGAGAAAAGACTGAAAAGAGATTTGAATGCCATTTAGTTTGTGTCCAGACCCGTTTGAGTTTTGATGCGCCTGCCAGTTTACGGGTTCGTGTTCTCTTCCGCCTCTCACATACCCGCCGAAGATCGAGACGGTGAAGTTAACCAATCAATCCACACCGAAGAGCCAGGGCCCTGCCACCGAGAGCGCCAACCGAACCCCTCAAGATACACCCAAGCAGCACCCGCGTGCTACCGAAGAAAAATAGTCTCGCCAAGCGTTAGGCTCCAGGCTCTGAACTTTCTTCATAAGCTTGGCGCGGTTTCAGTGGCGAAGCGCACGCAGTTTTTGAGCGCGGCCTTCGCTTCGTACATTGCGGCTGCGCGGCCTGAAGGGTCCGTTCACCTGCCTGAACAGCGCGCGCTACG
>JANOGZ010000732.1:0-1572 GCA_031406255.1 Pyrinomonadaceae bacterium
CGAAACGATAGTTAAAGCTAACGAGCGCGCCTTTTACTTTAACCTTAAGACGGCTGGCGGCTCCTCCCGGGCGAGTGGGCCGCACCGATCCCAGCGATGCGGCTCGGCGGGTGCTCGCAGTAAGAAGCGCGCCCACGCGACGGAGCAGCATCCGGGCGGGAAGCTCTGATCCCCCGTCCAGACACAAATGGCGCGCAGAAAATTTCGTAACCAGCGGCATGAATCCCTCTCGGAGCGTTCTTTCAACGAGTACGTTCTTTCCACACCCGCCCCGCAAACCTCGCGCGCCGAGCTGATGCGCCTGGTGCGCGGCGGCGAAGATACCTTCCTCGAGCTCAAAGTCAAACTCTCGAATACGGAGAAGATCGCGCAGGAGATCGTCGCGCTCGCCAATACCAGCGGCGGCCTGATCGTCTTCGGCGTCAATGACAATATGCGCGTCGAGGGCGTCGACGACGCCGAAGAAGTCCGTGAGGCATTGGTGCGGATCTGCCGCGAGCAGATCGTTCCAGCGGTGGTGCCCTACATTGACCTGATCGCGTTTGATAATGGTCGCCGCGTCGTCGCGCTCGATGTCGAGGGCAAGCGCCGCCCCTATCGAACGCGTGACGGGCGCTTCTACATCCGGATGGGTGCGGAGAAGCGCGAGGCATCCCGCGAAGAACTCTCGGCGCTGCTGGATGAAGCACGACCCGTCCGGTATGAGAACCTCCCCGTGATCGGCGCGGAATTGGCAGATATTGATGAGGCCCACCTGTGGAGCTTCATCCGTGAATTTGAGGGCGACGCTTTTGAAAATGGAAGAGATGGCGGCAGCTACGCGACCGGTGAAGTGCTCACGCGTGACCTGCTGCTGGCCACGACGGTGAGCGCCAATGGGGGCGGGGGCAGCGAAGCCATGCCGACGGTCGCCGGAATTCTCCTGTTCGGACGCGACGTCCGCGTCGCGGAGCTGTTGCCGCGTTCGTCCATCACCGCGGTCCGCTTCGCCGGCGACACGATCCAGGCGGATCCGATCGAGCGCACGCAGCTGACCGGTAATCTTCATACGCTGTATGAATCGGCCCTGCGCTTCATCAGGCGCTACTGCGATCTGTGGGAAGCGCGCCCGCGCTCTTTCCCCGGAGCACATATGGAATCCGCGCCCGTCGTGGCGCGCGCCAATTATCAACGCGAGGCGGTCGGCGAGGCGGTGGCGAACGTCCTGGTGCATCGCGATCTGGCGCTGCGCGATCAAACGACCCGCCTGCATATCTTCGACCACTCGATCGAGATCATCAACCCGCGCCGCGCGGCGGGTTTCGCGCCGGGGGCGCAGAGGGCGATCCGCTACGGCGTACCCCAACTCATCAATCCGCAGCTGGCGGCCATGTTTTCCAATTCCGCTTACGGCCTCGACCTGGCGCGCGGCGGCCTGCCGATGCTCCTGCGCCAGGCGCGCCTGTTCTCCGGTCGCCGCGCCGAGATTCACGCCTTCAATGATGAATTCAGGCTGCGCCTCTACGGCATCTGAGAATCAAGCGGGTCGGACGACGAGAATCAGGAAGGGTAGAGACGCGATGCATCGCGTCT
>JANOGZ010000773.1:0-1907 GCA_031406255.1 Pyrinomonadaceae bacterium
TACTCGTATCTCAGCGCTTCGATCGGGTTCAGTCGCGCCGCCTTCCACGCGGGCCACAAACCGAAGCCGACGCCGAGCGCAACTGAAACGCCGAGGCCGACGATGGGCGACCAGAGAGGTATGTAAGTCGGCATAATGGTCTGGATCAACAGGGCGATCAGCGAACCCGCGATGACGCCCAGCAGGCCGCCGAGCCCGGTGAGCGTGGCGGCTTCGATCAGAAACTGCGTCACGATGTCGCGGCGGCGCGCCCCGATCGCTTTGCGGACGCCGATCTCTTTGGTGCGCTCCGTCACCGAGACGAGCATGATATTCATCACGCCGATGCCGCCGATCAACAGACCGACGCTGGAAATAGCCACCATTAAAGCGAAGACGCCGCCGGTGATGGCGCCAAATTGTTCGATGATTTGATCCGAAGTCTGAAGTCCAAAGTTGTCCGGTTTGCCGAACGGCACTTTTCTTCTTCTTCGCAATACCTCACGAACCTCTTCGACAGCCTCCTTCATCTTGTTCGGACGGGCCTGCGCCATGATGAAATTGTCATCCACGTCCGGGTAGAGCTTCTGCAACGTCAAATAAGGGAGATAGACCGCTTTGTTCTCATTGTTCGGGTCTTCCGCCCCGACCAGGAACGTTTCGCGTTCGACCAGTACGCCGACGATCCGATAGTTGCGGCCATTGATCATGATCTCCCGGTCGAGCGCGCCGGTGAAGGGAAACAGCGTGTTCGCCACGTCGCGGCCGATGACCGCCACATCGGCGCGCAGCGCGTTCTCTTCGTTCGTGAAGTAGCGGCCTTCAGCCAGCGTCGTCACGCCCATCCTGAAATATGCCGTCAGCGTCCCCTGCACCGTCGCGTTGGTCATCTCGATTTCGCGATGGCGCACATTGATGCGCTCGGTGAACGGCCCGCCGATAAAATCCACCGGCGACATGAACGGCGCGACATATGTGAGCGAGGGACATTCGGCCTGCAACGCCAGGGCGTCCTTGTAACTGAGCGGCTTTCTCATTCGCTCTTCCGCCGACGGGTTGAAGTTGAAGCCCGGATCGAACTTGTAAGCGTAAATCGAGTTCGTCCCAAACGACTCGATCTCCTTCGAGACGCGCGCCTCGATGCCCGACACAAAGGCCGCGATCACGATCACCGTCATCGTGCCGATCACCACGCCGAGGATCGTCAGAAACGACCGGAGCTTGTGCTGCCAGAGCGTGGCCAGCGCCATTTTGAGATTTTCGTAAACGTCACTACGCAGGAGATGCATGGTATTTTCCGAATCCGGATGCGCGATTCATAAAGGGCTTGCCACGGAAATCAGCGCTCAAAAATTGCGCATCTAAAATCCCTCAATCCGCCCTCAGCGCCTCGATCGGATCGAGTCCCGCGGCTTTCCACGCCGGATAAACGCCCGAGACCAAACCGACGCTGCCCGATACCAGCAGCGCGATGACGACCGCAAACAACGGCAGAGCCGTCGGCACCGGCGTGAGCACGGCGACCAGCTTCGCCAACAGGTAAGCGATGGTGACGCCGATGCCGCCGCCGATCAACGAGAGCAAAGTTGATTCGGCCATAAACTGCTTCAGGATGTCGACGCGCCGCGCGCCGATGCTTTTGCGGACGCCGATCTCTTTGGTGCGCTCCGTCACCGTGACGAGCATGATGTTCATGATCACGATACCGCCGACGACGAGCGAAATCGAAGTCACCCCGACCGCCGCGACAAAAATTTGCAGTGCGACCACCGCCCCAATTGAGACCGCTGCGTTCCCGGTAATGTAGCTCCCGCTCAGCGAAAAATATTTGATTATTCCTTCGCCATCAATCCCGCCCCCAATGTACCGCTCAGGCACCTATCGCTTGATCCGTTGATCCTTCCGCAAGTAAAATCCGGTCATTCAGT
>JANOGZ010000793.1:0-1455 GCA_031406255.1 Pyrinomonadaceae bacterium
GTCCCGCGCGCACGCCATTTCTACATGATCGACATTTATGGCAAGGACGAAAAAGAAGACCTCACTAGTGATGAAAAGAAACAACTTCGGCTGCTCGCGGAAATCTTGACTCATCCGTCGGCTGGTCGAGCGCGACATCAATCTCCGAGGCCTCTTCCATCATCCGAAAGCCACGCGTCTCGGCGCCGAAGAGCCTGACGAAAGCCTGTGAGAGAATATGCTGGCCGGTATGCTGTTGCAGATGGTCGAGGCGGCGCGACCAGTCGACACGGCCCGTCACGCTCGCGCCGATCTCCGGAACGGGACCATCAATAATATGCAACACACCCGCCTCTTCGCGGTCAACGCATTCGATGACGCGCGCTGCGCCGAGCGCGCCCGTATCGCTGGGCTGGCCGCCACCCGTCGGATAAAACGCCGTGCGGTCGAGGATCACCGCCCGGTGACTTCCCGCGTCGCCCGCGACGGCAACCACCTGCGCTTCGAATTGCGTCAGATGTG
This sequence comes from Pyrinomonadaceae bacterium, assembly GCA_031406255.1. Lineage (GTDB taxonomy): Bacteria > Acidobacteriota > Blastocatellia > Pyrinomonadales > Pyrinomonadaceae > JANOGZ01. Next base: position 502 of record JANOGZ010000793.1, read on the forward strand.
AGTCGGTATAGTAGAGACGTTCGGTTATACTCATTTCAATGTAAAGTCTATCAGTGTCAACAAGCTGGAGGTGGCGCGCGGCCGAACAGGGAGAAGCTAGCCGAGGCACGCGCGAAGCGTCAAGGCGAATAAGCATCAGTACGAATAAGTTTTGACACCCGTCGCGTGAACCACGGATAATCACACGTCAGTAAAATTCCGCTTGGACGCTCTCTTGATTACTTAACCCCGGAGCCCCGTTTATGATCGCTCACGCTCGTTCCCTCGCCCTCTATGTATCTATCACCCTGGTGGTGCTGGGCGCGGCAGCGTCCGGCACGACCGGCGAAGCACAAGCGCCGTCTGCCGGCGAGACATATCGCATTACCTATCAACTGGCGATGTCGCGCCCGCTCTCGCACCTCTTCGAAGTGCAGATTACGGTCGAGACTCCGCGGCCCGTCGAGTCGTTGGATTTTCAGATGCCGAAATGGTCTCCGGGCCGCTACGCCATCTTCGATTTCGCGAAGAACGTGCAGGAGTTTCGCGCCCAGCCCGGCACGAGCGCGACAACCGCCGGTGCCGGCTCCACGACACCGGCTCAATCTCTATTGCCCGTCACGCGTATTGATGACCAGACGTGGCGCGTGCAAACACGCGGCACCCAGAGCCTGACCGTAAGCTACAACGTCTTCGGTGATGATCTTTCGGGAACCTTCTCGCAACTCGACGAGCGTCACGCAAATTTCAACGGCGCGACGCTGTTTATGTACGTCGTCGGTCACAAACAGGACCCCGTGCGGCTGCGCATCGACCCGCCTCCGACCTGGCGTATCATCAACGGCCGGATGGATCAGCCCGACCAGCGCGAGTGGCAATTTCCGAATTATGACATCCTGATTGATACGCCGACCGAGATCGCGCCCGATTGGACGGTGGATGAATTCCGGGTTGACGGAAAAACGTATCGCGTCA
>JANOGZ010000806.1:0-2972 GCA_031406255.1 Pyrinomonadaceae bacterium
CTTTGCTGGCCACTGACCACTGACCACTGACCACTTTTTTTATGACAGTTCGCGTCCGTTTCGCACCATCACCCACCGGCTATCTTCATATTGGCGCGGCGCGCACCGCGCTCTTCAACTGGCTTTATGCGCGTCGCAATGGCGGCAAGTGTCTACTGCGTATCGAAGACACCGACCGGGAACGCTCAACTGAAGCCTCGACGCGCTCGATCCTCGAAGGCCTCGAGTGGCTCGGTCTTGATTACGATGAAGAGATCGTTTTTCAATCGGCCAATGCCGAGAAGCATCGCGCCGCCGCGCGGCGTCTGCTGGAAGCGGGCAAAGCCTATCGCGATTTCACTCCCAGGGAGGAACGCTCCGACGCGGACGTCAAGCAGGAGTTCGCCGCGCGCGCGCGGCAGAAGTCGATGGCCGGCGCGAACGAGGGGCAGGATCACCGCAGCAATCCGTACCGCGACTTATCTCTCGAAGAATCAAACGAGCGCGCCGCGGCGGGCGAACCCTTCGCCGTGCGTCTGAAAGTTCCGCACGAGGGTCGTTCGCGATTCGATGACGCCGTCTATGGCGTACTGGAACGCGACTATGCGGAGATCGAGGATCTCGTACTGCTACGCTCTGATGGCCATCCGCTCTACAACCTTTCGGTCGTCGCCGACGATATCGAGATGGGCATCACAGTCGTCATCCGCGGGCAAGATCATCTGACCAATACGCACAAACAGATTCTGATCTACGAAGCGCTCGGCGTGCCGCCGCCGCGTTTCGCACATCTGCCGCTGATCCTCGCGCCGAATAAAGCCAAACTCTCGAAGCGCAAGCACGGTGAGGTCGTGGCGCTCACGACGTACCGCGAACGCGGCTTCGTGCCGGCTGCGTTCTGCAACTTTCTCGCGTTGCTCGGCTGGTCGCCCGAGGACGAGCGGGAGATCATGACGCTTGCTGAACTCGTCAGCAATTTCTCGCTCGAAGCCATCGGACGCGCCAATGCGGTCTTTAATTTCAGCGAGTCCGACCCGCGCCAGTGGACTGATCCGAAAGCCCTCTGGATGAACGCCGAATACATCCGGACGCTGCCGCTCGCGCAGTTGCTGCCGATGGTGCGCGCCGAGATGGAGGCGAGCGGTTTGTGGAAGCCGGAATACGAGGAGAAAGAGCGCGCGTGGCTTGAGCGGGCGGTTGATCTTATCCGCCGGCGCTACCACACGCTTAAAGACTTCTCTTCGCAGGGACGCGCTTATTTCTCCGACGACTTCGCTTTCGATGAAGCCGCGGTCAAGAAAAACCTCAAAAAAGAGCCGCGTCTTAAGGAGCTATTACCCGCGCTGGCCGCCCACATGGAGCGCGTCGAACCTTTTACGACCGAGACGACCGAGGCCGCGCTGCGCGCTTTCACTGACGAGCGGGGTGTTAAATCCGGTCTTCTGATCAACGCCGCGCGTACGGCGCTGACCGGACAAGCGGTCGGCCCTTCGATGTTTGAGATTTTTGAGACGATCGGCCGCGAGCGCTCGGTGAAGCGCCTGCGCGACGCCGCTGATCTCGTTTGAGAGCTGCTGAGAGTTAAACTTGGTGCGGGTCGGGAGAAGCTCTCCGACAGCGCGCCCATAAAGGGTTTTACCAGAGGATATAACCACGATGTTCAAAAGATCTTTGACCATACTCATTTTCAACTGCGCGCTCGTCGCCGCAGTTGTTGCACAACAAAATAATACGAACACACGCACGACGCGCCAGACCACGACGACAACCACCACAACCAAGCCGAGCACGCCGCCGTCCGGAACAGCTAAGACACAAGGGACCACATCTGAGAGCGAGCCGGCGACGTCCTTTCCCGGCCAGCGTACCCGCCGCGCGCAGTCGGCGCGCGGTGGTCAAACAGGGCAGCGTGTCGCTACTGCTACTGATCCCGCATCGCGGGCCGTGCTGGCCGCTTTCAATTCGCTGCTCGATGGCATCCGTCGCGCTGATGTAGATTCCGTGATGGCCGCCTACTGGAACTCGCCGCAGCTCAACATCTTCAACAACAACGGCACGGTCACAAAAACGTGGGAGCAGGTGCGCGCCAATCGCGCCAGTTCATATCCGAATCTGAAGGACGTCAAACTCGACGTACGCGATGTGCGCGTGCAGCTGCTCGGTCGCGACGCCGCGCTCGTTACCTGTCTGTGGACACAGTCGCAGGCTTATCGCGACGCGCCCGAAACCGCCACGGGGCGGCTGACGCTTGTTTTTCGTCGCCTCGGCGATGCGTGGAAGGTAATTCACACCCACACTTCGCCGGACGCGCCCGACCCGTCCCGCCTGCTCCCCTCGGAGCAAGCGGAACCGGCATCGAAGGCGCCGGCTGATCCCCGGTGAATGGCTTCCTGCGCGAATAAAACCGAAGTCGTGCTCTCGTGAAGAGATGTGCGTGGCAGGCGGCGCTGACGCTCGTCCGTCAATGCGCCCCGCGTTGCGGGGCGCATTTCTTTTGTTCCTACCACATCGAGAAATGACAGGTTTTAGCGCAAATTGACAGCCCGCGACTCTCAGAATGATATAACCCCTCACGTCTACCGATCAGGATCGACCCGAATTACGCGGGAAAGTCACTACCGTAAAAGTTTTGCACAGGCGGGCCCGAGAATTGCTTAGAGGTCGTTCTGCGGGACGGGCTCGTGTGAAGCGATGGTCCCAATTCTTTATTGTGAGGAATAAAAAGATGAATCATGAAGACATGGTGGGACTGTTATCCAGAATAGACATCCTGCCGATGGAAAATCTACCCGAAGAGTTTATGGCCTGGACGTCAAAACTCTCCGAGAACGAGTTGCGTAATTTCATTGTAAATTTTTCCGATGATCTCTCACTGTTTGCCAAAACCATAGCCTTGCCGCTGGAGCGTATCGGTGCGCAGAGCAACTCTATGGAGAAAAGTCAGAATGAGGCTCTGGCGTACTACGCCGTGGCGATCTGGAAAGTCTATGAAC
>JANOGZ010000827.1:0-1588 GCA_031406255.1 Pyrinomonadaceae bacterium
GGTGAGAGCTCGCAGGATGTTCAATCTACTCCCGTATTTTCGCTTCGGCGCTCGAGTAACACGACGTCGCGCCACACACCATTCAGCCTGCCCGGCCGATCACGTCTGCCGACAACGCGAAAGCCGCATCCGAGATGTAGATTGATGCTCTCTTTATTCTCTGCCAGTACACCCGCCTGCAGCGTCCAGAAACCTTTTTTCTCTGATGCCGCGACCAGCGCAGAAAGTAGAGCGCGGCCGATGCCATGGCCGCGGCTCCTCTCACCGACGTAGATGCTGACCTCGGCGACGCCGGCATAAACCTCACGAGATGACGCCGGGCCTAGCGCCGCCCAGCCGACGACGAGGCCACCACTACGGGCCACGAGTCGACACTGACGCACATGCTCGGCATCCCACTTCTCCCATGCCGGAACGGTTGTTTCAAAAGTGGCATTTCCGGTTGCGATACCTTCCAGGTAGATTGAGCGCACCTGCTCCCAATCATCGGCCTTCATTTCCCCTATCATGAGGTTCATCGCCAGTCTTGCCGCAACTCCACGCCGTTGCTGTTTTTTAATAATGGATACCTGATCGCCCGCACGTAAGCGCGAGATGAGCCGGAAGCGCCGTTTCGCTCGTCGTGCTGCTGTTGCGGGAGAAAAGGATTGATGACAAACCTTTTCTCCGAGTGGCCGGGGCGATGGATCTGTCAGGTTGCGCTCATCTTGATGCCATCGGTTTACGCGGGAGCTTTTCGTCGCGCATCGCAGCATTGTAAACGAAAGCGGCCATGACCACTGCCGCCTGCTTCATATCGTCGGCTTGAATCCGGTCGAAGACGTCCTGATTCGAGTGGTGGGTGCGCGTGTCGTACTCGATCTCATCCTGGATGAACTGGAAACCGGGCAGACCTATCGCGTCGAATGAGAGATGATCCGTTCCACCGGTGTTCGAGATGGAGAGCGTCTCGGCTCCCATTTCTCGAAACGGCGTCAGCCACTCGCGAAAGATCGGGCGCACGGCCTCGTTGCCCTGCATATACACCCCCCTGATCTTGCCCGTGCCATTATCAAGATTGAAATAGGCGGAGAACATCTCATAGTCGGGCTTTGTCACAAGCTTGGGTGCCGGCGTGGGGCTCGGGGCCGCAGGGGGAGCGGTGGCGGGTGCGGCCGACGGCGACGCGGACGCCGTCGCCGCCGCGGCGCCGCTGCTGCTGCTGAACGCCCCGAAGTGTTCGGCCACGTATGCGCGCGAGCCAAACAATCCCTGCTCCTCGCCGCTCCACAGGGCGATGCGGATCGTGCGGCGGGGCTGCAACTTCAAAGCCCGAAGAATGCGCATCGCCTCGATTGCCACGGCCACCCCGGCGCCGTTGTCGGTCGCGCCGGTCCCGGCGTGCCACGAGTCCATGTGCCCGCCGAGCATGACGATTTCGTCTTTGAGATCGCTTCCGGGGATCTCGGCGACAGTGTTGTAGCCCATCGGGTCGTCGTCTTGAAACTGGACCGCGAGGTCGACCGTCATCTTCAGCCTCTGGCCCAGCTCAAGCATCCGCACCAGACGGTTGTAGTGCTCGGCGGCGAGGGTGATCTGCGGAATGAGT
>JANOGZ010000843.1:0-1153 GCA_031406255.1 Pyrinomonadaceae bacterium
TGGTGTCAGTGCGGTTTGCAACCCGCCGTCGCCTCCCCTGTCATTATTCGCGGGCGTCTCTTCGTCCCTGTTGATGGCAATAAGGCTTTTGACTGTTGGTGATGATTACTGATTCATGGAGAGGAGAGTTATTAGATGGCTTACGGCACTGACATGACACACAGCCTGAGAGGGGTCTTCATCCCGCTCTGGCTCATCACGCGCCCTGACATCGGACACGGCGCAAAACTCCTGTACGTCTGGCTGGCTCAAAAGGCCGGCGTTAAAGGCGTGGCCCACGCGGTTGTTCCTGCTTTGGCGATCGAGCTGGGTGACGATGAGTCGCAAATCTACCGGTACTTGAATGAGCTGGAAAGCCGCGGCTTCGTCGAAATACGCAGGCATGGCGAGGGGGATGTAATCCTGCACTGCGCCTTTCCGGCATACGAACCGTCCGGGCGCGCCGGCGAGCGCGAGCTTGACGGTGGGAAGTCGGAGGGGCGGCAGCCTCCCGCCTCCCGACACCGCCATGAGACTTGCGTCCGGTATGCCAGAGCCAAAAAGCGGGCGGGGGAAGGGATCAAAAACGTCCACGCGCTTGGCACCTATTTTCATCAGACGGGCAACCAGGATGAGGAAATAGACATGTTTTGGGCTGGCGGGGAGACTTTCGACGTGTCCTCAGATCCCGGTGGCGGCGGAGACGTTCCATGAGCAGTGTGGTGAGGTGAGGGAAGAAGAATGCTCACGAAACGGAATAAGAAGAGGACGAGGATCGAAGACCGGCCGCGGCCTGTGCGGGCGTATTTGGGGTAAACCCAACATTGCTGTCACCAAGTGCAAAGTGATCGGTCGTTTTAGGCTGCTTCAGCCTGTTCAATGACCAGCCGTTTGCTCATATCCAACCGAAAGGTTCCATACGGCGTGACGTGGCCGTAAACGAGCGGTGTCAGCGCCCGCAGGTCTTCTGCCTGAAGTCGCTCTCGCCACTGCTCTTCGCTTAACACTTGCTGCATCATCAGCGTATTGATATAGACCAAGCACAGTTGCAGCAGATGCAATGACAGCATCGTGATCTCTTGAGCTTCACGGCGATTGGTGGCGAACTCGCCGCCCTTGCCGTACATGATAAAGCCGTTGACGCTGTTCCAATGCTCGATCACATTCAAGCCCT
>JANOGZ010000884.1:0-1244 GCA_031406255.1 Pyrinomonadaceae bacterium
TTTTGCTCTGGCGCGTGAATCGGCGATGTGGTCTTGCTCCGCTGATGATGGCGCCGCACCCGCCCGCGTTTTCCTGCCGCCCTGCGCCGCGACGGGTAGAACCGTCGCTACGAACACCAGCGCGGCAGTTAAGAACGTTAGAATCGTGGTGCCTACGGGTCTGAGGTTTATTCTTAAAATCATGTTCACGGACAATTAGACTCTCCAGCGGTAACGTACGTTCAGTGCGCCTCACAAGTTCACAACAACGATAGTTTTGAAGCATTCACGAGCGCTTCTCCGAAACGCTCGATGACCGCCATCTGCCGGAGAACTGAGCCGGCTCACGCCGCATCGGATCGCTCGACCAGCTCGATTGCCTTCTGGATAAACATATGAAGCCCTTCCAGCATGACGCCCTGCTGCTTCAAACGACACAGGACAGAGGCGCCTTCACTATCGAGGAAAGTGAGGTCGGTGAGATCAATCGAGATGCCGAGGTGTGTTTGCTCACGCAACTCTGTGCAGAGCCTTTCGATCAACTCGGCATCCGTCAATGTTAGGGATCCTTCGATCCTGAGGATCGTTCGTTCCCTATCCGGATCTTCAATCTGCGTGATACCCGTGGCCATTAATCTTCCTTTGATAAGCTCTCAAATTCATGCGCTTGCTCGCACCACCGCGCGGGAATTGACGCCACCCCGTGGACGTTCAGGAGTCCCGCTTCTCTTATTCTCGCGTATCTACTCCTGTGAAGGCAAAGCGAAAAGACAGCTGACCACCGCAGGGCGATGCGTTCGGCTTCACAATTTGAAACCCATCACCTGAAGCCGCCAGTCTCGCCCATGGTATCGCTCCGCTCCTTAAAATTCTCACAATCACACTTTGAACAATTCTGATACTCGCCTCGATGCGCTCCCCGGACGTGACCGCATTCGCACCTCGCGCTCCAGTGTATCTCTCTCAACACTTCTGTGACCCCCTCCCTCGATGACTTTCCGAGATCCTCTCCGCTGCGATCGAGACGAGCCGGACGGGCCGATGATCTCAACAGCTCCTTACATCGGTGTTAAGACGATTGCAGCACCCCGCGCGTCGGTTTTAATGCCGCGAGCCATCCGTCTCGGAAACTACTGAAGTTTCAATTGTGGGACTGGGCAATCCCAGAAACGGACAAACCACCAGCTCCGGTCGCCGTCGCGATTGATAAGCGAGCCAGTAATTTAAACAACTTAGGCGGGAGAGCGGGAGTGGCACAGAATTTT
>JANOGZ010000897.1:0-1049 GCA_031406255.1 Pyrinomonadaceae bacterium
GGCCGGGAGCGAACGCGCAAACGCGAGCAGCGCGTCCCGATCTTCCGCCCGCATCAGGCGCAACCTAACTTGCCTGTCGCCGAGCGTCGTCGTCCAGGGGTAATTTCTTTTTGAAATCGATGTGTTAGCCATTTCCACTCCACTATTAGCGTTTTCAACTTTCTTACGTAACCTTTGGTGCGTGGTTGTACTACAAGCTGTACCCGGCATTCCAGAGTTGAGTGACTCGATCCGCATCAGCCCCTTCGGCGAGAAACGACTCTTCCGGCTTCAGGTCGAGCAGATAAACCGGGATTCAGACTCAGCTTTTAGATTGCTCTTCTTCGCGCAAAACGCGATGCGGAATTTTCCCGACCGCCGTTTTCGGCAGGCTATCACGTATTTCAACGACGCGCGGAACTTTATAGATCGCCAGCGCCGTTTTGCAGTGTTCGATTATCTCTTCAGACGTGGCGCTGGCGCCAGGCTTGAGGACAACACACGCTTTGACGACTTCGCCGCGATATTGATCGGCAACGCCGATGACGTCCGCCTCCATCACCGCAATTAAATCTCAGTGATGTGCTCACGTAACCAGGCCTCTATCTCTTCTACGAACCAACGGTCGCCCTCAACGGCGTGTACCAGCTCAAGAACCTCACTGACGGTGGCGGTTATCCTGTGCCCGTTCCGGCGTAAGAAGATCTGCGTTAGTGCAGTGGCCGTGCGCTTATTGCCGCCGATCCACGGGTGGTTCTTGATGAGGCCGAAAAGAAGAGAGGCGGCTTGGGCGTGAACGTCAGCGTGTCCGTAGGCGGCGACCTGACGCGGGCGGGCAAGAGAGGATTCGACGAGAGAGCGGTCAAAGACACCGTAGCGCATCTCCCCCAGACGCCTCATGAGCACGATATGGATGAGCACCGCTTCCGCGTACGAGAGGTAGACGACCTTTTCAGTCGCCACGACGCTTCATCTCCGCAAATGCCTCGCCGAACTCCTCAGCCACTTGACGAACCTCTTCCTGCAATTCCTCGCTCGGGGGAGGCAGGATCTCGGCCGTCACCGCGCCC
>JANOGZ010000907.1:0-2344 GCA_031406255.1 Pyrinomonadaceae bacterium
CGGGCTCGACGAGTTTTACCGCACGAACTATGGGGACGTGTACGCGAACAAGAGAGACTCGATCCAGCTGGCCGTCGGCGAAATCCAGCGCCTATTCCAGGCCTATACCTTCCCGGAGATGAAGACCGACTGGCAGACGCATCCGGACAACATCAGCCACTTCTACTTCCAAAGGTGCTTCCGCTGTCACAACGGCGAGCTCACCAGCAACACGGGGCGCATGATCAGCAAGGACTGCCGAATCTGCCACACGGTGCTGGATCAGACCGAACGGGGAATCACCACGGCGGCGCCGGACGGCGCGTTCCGGCACACAGTGGCGCTGGGCCGCCAGGGCGAGTTCAACTGCGCCGCCTGTCACAAGGGCAACCGGGGCTTCCAGCACCCGGTTAACCTGGGCGACATATCGCAATTCCAGTGCACCGACTGCCATTCGGGAAAGGTGTGGACCGTCGTCAGCCGGTGAACGAAGGCCGGAAGGGTGGCGCCTGAGATCGAAGCCGGCGTGCGGCGGCCATGTGCGCTTTACGGGCGCGCGAGGAAAAAGTAGCGCACGCCGACGGAAGCGTTAGGCCGTCATCCTTTACTTAATCCGAGTCATGAGTTGAAATCAGACAGAGATTACACCTGCATGACGAATATTATAGAACCAATGGTTCGGACAGAATTAAGCAGCGATAGCTGCATAATTCCTTAGATATTCAAACTGCGGATGATTTATTACCGCTGTTTGGTCTAAAGCTAACTTGGAAATTATCATGTTGAGCCAGTGTTCATTGAAAGCGCGTTGTTTGATGCTCGACATTGAGAAGACCATCTTCTCTTCTGTTTTATGTTCTTCTTGCGCGAGTAGGCGCGCCAAGTTCACTAACGTCACTGAGGCGTTGAAGTGAAAATGTAACGCCTCTTTGCCTCTGGCTTGGCAATCAGAAAAGCCGGCGAACTGTTTGGCATCGCGGAAGATGAACTCGATTTGAAACCGCGCTTTGTAAAAGCGAAATATGTCGGCGGCTGAAAGTTCAGCGTCGGTCGAGAACAAGACCACATAGCGCGGCTTATCTTTCTCTTTGCGGTTGACCACGATCACGACTCTTATGTGTCGCTTCAAACTGACAGACCAAACAACTAACGTGTAGAGCGTGATGGTTGGTTTATCCGTTTCACTCTTTGCAAAACGGCGCAGGTCAGTGAACGAAACTTTGCCGTCGAACTGGCGTCGGCGTCCGCGTTTTTGTTGCACGCCTGCGTAGAGATACCGCAGGTTGGCGTCCGCGCGCAGTTTGCTGATCACCTGATAGCCCACAGCACAGACGCCCGCGACGAACTTGATCTTGGCGTAAAAGCCATCAAAAACGCCGTATTTGACCGTTGCGGGAAAGTAAGGAGCCGTGCGCTGGAGATGTGCAAGATAAAAGTCAATCCGCGTGTTCGTCTTCTCTTGCTTCTTTATTGCGAGTTGTGGCGGAGTTTGTTCGGCGGACAAAGCAAAGGACTGATTCTGCTCCACCGAGACGATGGAGATGAGCGAAACTTCCAATCCACGCTCGGCTTTTGACGCACAGCCGTTCCAGAAAGTGTCAAGCCCGTAAGTCTGCTTCCCGCTCTTTGAAGAAAAAGAAGCGTCTTGTGCGAAGAGCGTGATGTTTTTGTCAGGCACCGCTCTGGCGATTGATGACTGGTTGAAAGAAGTAAAGGCGAAAGGTTTCTGAAAGTGACGGCGATAGGTCTTTTCATGCACCGAACTATGCCGACTCAAATTCAAGAAGTTGATGCGTGTGCGTGTGACCAGCATGGCAGCAAACAGGGTTAAGAGAAACTTGCGTTGTGGTTTGGTAATTCCGCTCATGCAGTCTAATATCTCAGCGACAATTGTCATTAAGCCAACTCCCGAAGTTGTTTGTTTAGTCACTCACAACTAAACGCGAGTTGGCTTTTTTTGTCAAAATCTGTCCGAACTATTGCTCATTATACCTCCACGCTGCGCAGCAAGAGTAATCCGCGACGCAACGCTTTCGATAAAGCGCACTACCCGGCGCTCTCCCGCTACGCTAAAGACCTGACAGAGCTTGCTCGTCAAGGTCAACTCGATACGGTCACCGGCCACAGGAATGAGATTCGCCGCATCGCGCAGGTTCTCTCGCGAAGCGCGAAAAACAATCCCGTGCTTGCCGGCGAACTTAACGGTGAGAGAAAGACCATCGTCGCCGGCCTGGCGCAAACAATCGTCGCGGGAACCGCGCCGCAAGCCTTGCATGGCATGCGGCTGTGGAGTCTTGATCTCGCTTCGATGCTCGCGAACGCGAAAGACAGCACCGAGTTTGAAAGTCGCTTACGCGCTGTCCTG
>JANOGZ010000924.1:0-4541 GCA_031406255.1 Pyrinomonadaceae bacterium
GGGCGCGGTCGGCCGCGTAGAGCAGGAGTTCGGCGAGCGGGTCAACCTGCTCCTGCGCGTCGAGCAGCGCGGTGCGCAGGCGATTGCCAAGAGGTGTTCCACCCGGCTCACGCGTTTGTACCACATCGCGCCCACGCAAGCGCAGCTCGCTCGCCAACAGCCGCAGTTGCGTGGATTTTCCGCTTCCGTCAATGCCCTCAAAGGTAATAAAAGCAGCGGCCAACTTTATCGTTTGTCTCCGTAGAAATTTTCTAAAGGATCGGGAAACATCAGGATTCGGAACGACCATGCGCTTCGGCCGGCGATTCATGCGTCGCCGAATCGGCCGTATGATGGGGGCGCAATTCGCCGCTCGCGCGCCGGGCGTGCAGAATGGTGGAGATGGCATGTTTGAAGATCAGCTGCTCCTGCGCTCCCGATTCAAGCAGCACCGAAAATTTATCGAAACTCTTGATGCGCCCCGTGAGTTTTGCGCCGTTCATCAGGTAGATGGTGACCGTGTCTCGTTCACGGCGCGCCGTGTTCAGGAACGCATCTTGAATATTCTGAGGTGACGGTTTTGTATCCATCACAATCTCCGCGAGAGCGACATACATTAAAAGAAGTAGAGGGCAGTGGTCTCAGAGTACACCAGTCGACAGCTTAAAGTCCAAACTTCCACGGGTTAAGTTGATATCATCATATTTAAGTTGAATTTCTATTCCTTAATGGTTACCCGTCCAAGATATGCGGCAATAACGCTCCCCTGCACCTGCGGATCATCGCCGAAGCCATCGACCCACTCGACGCCCGCTTCGCGGCGAAACCACGTCAACTGCCGTTTCGCATAATGGCGCACGTCGAGCTTGGTCTGTTCGATCGCGCTCGCCAGATCACGCTCTCCGCTGAGGTATTCGACGACGCGACGATAGCCATGTGCGCCGAGCGCGCTGGAATTGCCTGGAACCCCCTGCGACAGCAAACGGCGCACTTCCTCGACCAGCCCGGCGCGAAAATGAGCTTCGGTGCGCTCGTTTATTCGCCGGTAAAGCTCGGCGCGCGGCGGCCGGAGCGCGATCATGCGGAGGCGCGCGGCGGATGGATGAGGCGGGGGGCAGACATCCTGGTGCTGCTCGGAGAGCGGGCGACCTGTTTGCAGGCGGACTTCGAGCGCGCGCTGCACGCGCGACCAGTCGCGTGGATGAAGCCGCGCGGCCGTCGGCGGATCAAGACGCTGCAAAACTGCGTGGAGATGGAGCGCGCCGCGCCCTTCTCTGATTTGGCGCAGGCGGTGACGCAGGCGCGCATCGGTCGGCGGGCTGGAGAAGAGCGGCTGGCGTAGCGCACGCAGGTAAAATCCGGTGCCGCCGACGATGACGGGTACGCGACCGCGCGCTTCTATCTCGGTGATCTTCTCCAGCGCCGCCCGCGCCCATTCACCGGCCGTATAGTTGATTTCGGGAGGCACGAAATCCAGCAGGTGATGCTCCACGCCGCGCCGCTCGGCGGGGGGAACTTTGGCGGTCGCGATCTCTATTTCGCGATAGACCTGCACCGAATCGCAGTTGATGATCTCACCACCGGTCGCGAGCGCCAGCTCGATCCCCAGAGAGCTTTTACCCGAAGCCGTCGGCCCGACGATGGCCAGCACCGGATTCCGCATTTGAAGGGGAATACTCACGCGCGCGAGAAGAAAAGACGGAAGATGATCACCATCCAGATGATCGCCAGCAGGGCGAGCGCGCCGACGAGTTGTGCACGGGAGAAACGCATCGCTTGTCAGTCACAGGAGAGACTTTTCGAGTTCGGCGTCCGTCGGCCTGACGAACGCGTGGCCCCCGGTTTCGACGACGGGCACAAGACGCTGGCGCGTCAGCCTGTACATCGCGCGCAGCGCGCCGAAATCGCGCGTCACGTCGCGCTCCATGTATTTAACGCCGTGTTCGGCGAGCCACCGGCGCGCATCCGCGCACAGCGGACAGGCGGGCACCACATAGAGTGTCACCGGCCTCACGTTGAGCGCATCGTTCATCTGCCTGGCAATCTCAGTAGAGCTTCGTCAACTCGATGCCCGTATAATAGGCCTTTAAAATCCGTTCATAATTCCATCCGGCGCGGGCCAGTCCATAGGCTCCGACCTGGCACATGCCGACGCCATGACCCCACCCTCGCCCGGTAAACACGAAACCCGTCAGACGGCCGTGTTCGTCAGACACACGATCAATCACGAACAGTTGTTCGCGGAGCCCAAGCGCGGAACGAATCCGTCCGCCGCGCACGTGGGCCGTGCCGCTTGTGCCGGTGACCTGCAGATCAAGCACGCGCCGCGATGATCCGCGCGCGACGACGCGCAGGTCAAGGAGCGTGCCCGCGCTCTCGGCGACGCGCCCCAGTCGCCGCGCAACTTCCGACGGCGCGAGCGTCACGCTCCAATTCGTGAAGGGTGAAAAACGATCCGAGGCCGCGCCGTTCGCGGCGGGACGAACCTCCAGATAGTCTACCTCGCCCCGCGCGTTGAGATGAAATGAGATTGGTTCGCCGCCGATCAGCGTCACCTCACGGACCGGATATAAATTCTCGCCAAAGGCGCGAAAAAGATACGCCTCGGAGCTGACATTGAACGGGCGCTCCGGCCCCTTGCCGGGACGCAGCACCAGCGCGCCGAGGGTGGAAGGGCGCGCGGTGGCTTTCTGCAGCCGGATCATATCGCGCGCTTCGAGAAGGTGCGCGGCCGCGTGCAGCGCCCGCGCGCGCGTCAATGGCTGGCGCGGACGAAGCGTCGCGTCCGGATAAAGCGCGAGATGCCCGTCGCGCAAAAAGAGCGCGACATCGGCGCGATTACCGGCGGGGATTTCCCCGGCATCGCGGAATGCCAGGTGGTAATCCACATCGCTCTGGTTGAGTAAGACATCGGCGCGGCTTTCGCCGTCGAGCGCGGTGGCAAGCGCGGAGCTGAAGGCGGGCGCGCGCGTCACATCATTTGTGGCGGATGGCGATGACGGTGTGGATGGCAGGGGCCGCCGGGCGAGCCGGGCAGCGGCGCTCATGATCGCGCGCACTTCTTCGGATGTGACCGGCGCGGCGAGCCATTCATCGGTAATGCGGCCGGGTAGCGCGAAGCCATGAAGGGCGAGCAGGGCGGCGTCGCGTGCGCTCGAAGCGTGCGCGGCGTCGCGCACGACCAGCGGCTCACGTGATGATCTGACGGTGAACGGCGCGAAGGCGTCTTTCCCTTCAACGGCGCACTCACGCCCGCGCAGATAAGGCACCGTCTCGCCGCCGAAGATGTTTTCGCCGTGCTCCGTCCGGCCGCCGCACGTCGAGGTATAGAGCGCGTTGATCGTTTCCCCGTGAAAGGTCGCGATCACGCCGCGCGTCTCGGCCACGGCGCGGTCGGTCAGCGGATGCTCGGTCCCCTGCCCGCCGTAGACCTGCGAGCGCGTCGTCGGCAGCACATCGAAGCCATCGGCAGCGAAGCGCCCGCGATTGCTGACCGCGTAGGTGCGCGCCGCGACGGCCTGCGCCTTCAGCGCTTCGATCGCCGGATAGCCGCCCGGAGATAATTCATTCGGCACGACGCCGCGCACGTAATCTTCTAACCCGATGACATTAACGACCGTCAACGTGCCGTTCGGATTGGTGAAGACTTCGAGGCGACCCCGGTAAGGCTTCTCGCGGAATCTGACCGGGTGGTGTGCTTCGTCGTCGGAAGCGAACACGACCGGCGCGCGAGTTTGCAAAATCGGCGTGGTCGAAGTCGCGGCATAAACGACCGCCGCGCGCGTCGGCGCGGCGAGGCGAGAAACGAGGCGGACGGTATCGGGCGCGCCCGCCGCCGGCTTCGCGTTTGCGGCGGTGGTCGGTTTCGTCGCGGCAGGCGTGTCAGGGCTCGCGGCCGGAGCGGGCGGCGACGGGGACGGGAGCAGCCGCGGCTCGATGCGCAGGCGCGCGGCCAGCAGCGGGACGGGTGGCGCGCTCTCATCCGTGGCATTCAAAAAATTTCCGGTGGTCGAAATCGTGACCGAGCGCGCGTCGGTGGCGAGCCCGACGCGGACGACGGGTTGGCTCACGATGCCCGCGGCCTCGACCGGGACGGGCGCGGGCACAGGCGTCGGCATCTCGAGGGGTGGTGGAGGTGGTATCTGCTGCTGCTCGAGCGATACGCCGACACGGCGCGGGCGCGTCTGCGGCGTCGCGGCAGGCTCTTGAGCGAGCGTAAATGTTGAGACGGTGAGAGCGTGTGCGATGAGGAGAGCTACGGTTTTCACCCAGAGGGAATAACTCATTAGCTGTGATCTCTCGTGATGGTTAATCAGGTGCCGGTCAAGACCAGCCGCACGCCTATACTACTACACTTTCCCCCAATCTTTACCTGCCCGCAGCCGCCGCCGGAAATTTGTCGCGCGCTCTTCGCTGCGCGAAACGACAATCAACACCCGAGCGAACTCGTCGGAAATCTTTTCCGCCTCAGTTCCGCGAAGAGAGAACCCCCGTCTTCTCAGCCTGCATAACGCTCCTCGACCGTCGCCGCAAAGACACACACTCCGATGAATCCGACAATG
>JANOGZ010000948.1:0-5118 GCA_031406255.1 Pyrinomonadaceae bacterium
AGCGCGTTAATCGAGGAAATCAACACCTCCGGGCGCGTGCCGGGAGAGGGTGCGCCCGAAGTCGATACGATCTACTTTGGCGGTGGTACGCCGTCATTGCTTACCCCGGCGCAGGTCGCGCGCATACTTCGGAGTGTGCGCGAGCGCTTCCGCGTCGTAGGCCGTGCGGAAGTGACGATGGAGATGAATCCGGGCACGGTCACCCCGGTCATTTTGCGTGAGTTTCGCCGCCTCGGCGTCAACCGCGCGAGCTTCGGCGCGCAGACTTTTGATGACCGCGAACTGCGTCGCCTGGGGCGCACGCACACGTCAGAAGACGCGCGGCGCACGCTCACGGACCTCCGCGCCGCCGGATTCGAAAATACGAGCTTTGATCTGATCGCCGGCCTGCCGGAACAAACCCTCGCCGCCTGGTCGCGTAATCTCGATGAGGCGCTCGCGCTTGATCCCGCGCATCTCTCGCTTTATCTACTGGAAGTGCACGCCGGGACGCCGCTCGCCGAACAAATCGAGCGCGGCATGTGGGCCGCGCCCGATGCGGATGTGGCGGCGGAGATGTATTGCCTGCTGCTCGATCGAACCCGCGCGGCCGGCTATGAGCAGTATGAGATTTCCAACTTCTGCCGACCCGGCTATGAATCGCGGCACAACATGAAATACTGGACGGGCGCGCCCTTTTACGGCTTCGGTTGCGCGGCCCATTCTTTTGACGGAGGGCGCCGGCGGTGGGCGAATGAACGTGATGTGGCGCGCTACGTCGCGCTCGTCGAGGCGGGCCGCAGCCCGGTCGTCTCGACGACCGAATCGGATGCGCGGGCGGCGAGCGCCGAAGCCCTCTTTCTCGGGCTGCGCCTCCTGCGCCGCGGCGTTGACCTCGCCGAGCACCGCGCCCTCTACGGCGCCGATGTGCGCGCTGAATATGCCGACCAGTTGGAGCGCTTCAGCGAAGCCGGATTGATCGAATTCGATGGCGATGTGATGAAGCTGACACGCTCCGGCGCGCTTCTTTCCAACGAGGTGTTCGCCGCCTTTGTTTGAAGTGGTCAGTGGTCAGTAGCAGTGGTCAGTGGCCGGTGGTCAGTGGCCAGAAAAAGCACTGGCGCCTTCCTGCTGACCACTGACCACTGACCACTGTCCACTGACCACTGATTTATGATTGATCTGCGTAGTGACACTGTGACGAAGCCGACGCCGGCGATGCGGCGGGCGATGGCCGACGCGGAGGTGGGCGATGATGTCTACGGGGAAGACCCGACCGTCAATCGCTTACAGGAATACGCGGCGGAGATTTTTGAAAAAGAGGCGGCGTTGTTTGTGCCGACGGGTTCGATGGGCAATCAGATCGCCGTCAAGCTCCACACGCGGCCCGGTATGGAAGTCGTCATCGAGGAGCGCGGGCACATCTTCAATTTCGAGATGGCGGCGATGGCGGCCATCTCCGGCGCGCTCGCGCGTCCCGTCCGCAGCAGCGACGGAAGCGGAATCCTCACTTGGGACGACATCGCCGGCGCGCTCCATGCGGGCGGCGCTTATTATATCGCCCCGACGGGCCTCATCGCCCTCGAAAACTCGCACAACCTCGCCGGCGGAACGCTTCTGCCGCGCGCGCGCGCCGAGGAGATCAGCGCGCGCGCACACGCCCTCTCGATTCCGGTTCATCTCGATGGCGCGCGCATCTTTAACGCCGCCACGGCGCTCGGCGAGACGGTCGCCGCGCTCGCGCGGCCGGTTGATTCGGTGATGTTTTGTCTCTCCAAAGCGCTCGGCGCGCCGGTCGGCTCGATGCTCCTCGGCGGCCGCGATTTTATCGAAGAAGCGCGCCGCTGGCGTAAGCTCCTCGGCGGCGGCATGCGACAGGCCGGAGTGCTCGCCGCCGCCGGCCTCGTGGCGCTCAGCGAGATACCGCCGCGCCTCGCCGAAGATCATGCGAACGCGCGTCATCTGGCGGAAGGTCTGATGCAGCTTGACGGCGTGCGTGTTGACCCGGGACGTGTCGTCACAAACATCGTCATCTTCGATGTCTCCGGATCGGGTTGGGCGGCGGCGGAGATTTGCGAGCGTCTGCAACAGGAGCACCGGGTGCTCGCTTCCGGTTTCGGCTCGGCGATCCGCATGGTCACCCATTACGATGTGTCACGCGCCGATATTGACAGGGCGCTCGCTGCCCTGCGCGCTGTGATTAAAAAGCAGTAGTTAGAATTCAGAAGCCAGTGGGCGTAAGGCGCGGCCAGCGCGCCGGCGAAGTAGGGCTGCTCCGGTTAATGTTGATTATGACTCGACCGATAATAATCGCGATTGATGGACCGTCGGGAGCGGGCAAATCAACCCTTGGGCGCATGCTCGCGCGCGAACTCGGCCTGCTCTATATCGACACCGGCGCCATGTATCGCGCGGTCGCGCTCGCCGTCAGGCAAGCGGGCGTCGATGCCTCGGACACGGCGGCGGTGGCCGCGGTGGCGACGCGTGTTTCAATCGAGCTGGAAGGCGATCCCGATTCGCTGCATGTCTGGCTCGACGGACACGACGTTTCGGCGGCGATACGCACAGAGCAGGTCAGCCAGATGTCATCGGTCATTTCGGCGATTCCCGAGGTGCGGCGCGAACTCGTGCGCCGCCAGCGCGAGATGGGGGGGCGCGCCGGCGCGGTACTCGACGGACGCGACATCGGCACGGTCGTCTTTCCGCATGCGGACGTGAAATTCTTTCTGACCGCCGTGCCCGAGGAGCGTGCGAAAAGAAGGTACGATGAGGATCGCACGAAAGAACACGGGCAACGCTTTGAAGACACGCTCGCTGACATCAATGCGCGGGACCAGCGCGATTCCACGCGCGTCGATTCGCCGCTGGCGATCGCCGATGACGCGGTCGTGATTGATACCACCGAGCTTTCGATTGAAGATGTTTTCGAGACAATGATTGACGCGGTGCGCGAGCGGCAGGCGTCTCTCCAGCGCGCGACGGGTCCATAAACTGGTCCGCGCCAACTCCAAAACGCTCGAAGTTAAGTAGAGGATGCGACCGCCAACGGGCACACGGCGCAGGCGAGACAGCCAGCCGCGCCGCTTTGATATGGTTTTGCGACTGACGCAGAAAAATTCTGCTACGTCTTTTTGTGATAGATACCTACCCTTTATTTCACCGGGTTTCCATCGGCGTCAATCACTCGCACCTCGCCAAGTGCCAGCTCGCGGATTCCCTTCTCGATCTTCTCGCGGTCCCCGACGACGACCCAAACAAGATTGTCGGGTCGCACCACCTTCAGCGCTGCCGCGTTAAGGTTGGCGACTGACAGTGCCTTCACCTTCCCCGCATACGTTGAGTAGTAGTCCGGAGTAAGGTTGAACTGGACGATTTCGCCAATGGCCTCGCCCACGCTGGTGTTTGTTTCCCAAAGGCCCGGGAGCGTCTGGGTCAGGTAACTCTTCGCCATTGCCAGCTCATTGGCAGTGATCAGTTTATCTTTTAAGATGCCACGCAATTCATTCGTGATCTCGACGACTGACTCCCTGGTCTTGTCGGTTTGGACCGGCGCATAGACCAGATAAAGCCGCTGCCCACGCGCGGCGGGTATGAAACTGCCCGCGCCGTAGGACCAGTGTTTGTTCTCGCGCAAGTTCATGTTGAGCCGCGAAATGAAGGCTCCACCGAGCACCGTGTTCATTGACTCGATCGCGATCTCGTCGGGGTTTGCCTTTGGTGGAGCCAACACGCCCGCGAGGATCACCGACTGACTCGCGCCTGGTTTGTCGACCAGATACACGACCGGCCTGGGCTGTGGCTCTATCGTGGCAATGTTCTTCGCGGGCACTTGCCCGGGCTTCCATCCGGAGAAGAGGGCTTCCAGCTTCGGCCGCATCTCGGCCATCGTCGTGTCGCCCACTACTACAAGCGTCGCGTTACTCGGCTTAAACCAGGTTTCGTGAAACTTAACTAAATCCTCACGCCTGAGTTTCGCCACCGACTCCTCAGTTCCCGAACCAGTGTAAGGATTCCCATACGCGTGTCCCGCTCCGTAGAGGAGTCGGGGGAAAACGCGAAGGCCCATCTGTATCGGCTGCGACTTCTCGCGTTGTATGGAAGCGATCTGTAACTTCTGAAGACGATCGAAGTCTGACTGGGGGAAAGCGGGATTGAGAATCACGTCGGCGTAAAGGTTGAGCGCACGGTCGAGCGTGGACTTCAGGGTCGAAAGCGCGACAGTGGAAGTGTCGAGGTTGGATCCTGCCCCGAGAGTTGCGCCGAGAGACGCGAGCTCCTTGCTGATCTCGATCGAGTTCTTCGCTTTCGTTCCCTCGTCGAGCATATTCATCGCAAGCGCCGCCGTGCCCGGCTGCGCGAATTGATCGGCGGCAAAACCCGCGTTGACCAGAAGGTTCATGTTTACGACAGGCACCCCGTGGCGTTCCGCGAGTACCACTTCCATTCCGTTGGAAAGCTTCGCTCGTTGCATCTCGGGAAACCTCGGCTCTGGACCTTCACCCGGCTTAGGCATCTGACTCCGGTCAACTGGGGTTTGAGACGCCTGGTATTTCGGATAGGGGACGATCTGGAGGGTGTAGACTCCGTCCGATAGCCAGCGCTTGCCTGCGAACTGAAGGTCGCTGGTGGTTGCCGCGGCAATGCGATCCAGCGATTGCTTATAGGAATCGGGACTTCCGCCAAACACCTGGCTTCGCGCGAGAATGTCTGACTTGCCTCCGAATCCGCCGATCCGCTCAGCGCCGCGGATGAACCGAGCAAAGATTTGCGTTCTAACTCGTTCGAGTTCGTCCTGCGCCGGGCCACTCGCAAACACTTTCTGCATCTCTTCGTTGACAGCTTTCTCGATCTTCCCGAGGTCGCCGTCGGGCTTGGCCGTTACCTGGACGATGAAGAGACTCCCGATCTCACGCTGATCGAGGAAGGCGCCGACGTCTGTCGCAATCTGCTCGTCGTAGACCAGTCGCTTGTATAACCGTGAGGCCTTATCAGAAACGAGCACGTCGGATAACAGGTCAAGATAGTCGTTGTCGGCCACACCTATTCCGGGGACGTTCCATACCTTGTAGAGGCGCGCCTGCGGAACGCGGTCCTGGGCGGTCTGCCGTTGCTCGCCAGAGCGCGGTGCGACCCATTTAT
>JANOGZ010000994.1:0-3320 GCA_031406255.1 Pyrinomonadaceae bacterium
AAGGAAGGAAAAGCATTCGTCTACGCGCCCCGCTACACGCGCGAGGAGTTCGACCGAGGTGTGGCGCAGGAAGTCCTAGGCGCGCTCCTCGGTCAGTTCACCGGGCAGGCGCTTTCCGCCTTTGTCGATCTTGTGGGTGAGGACCGGGAGGCGCTTGATCAGCTCGAAGCGATGATCCGTGAGAAGCGGCGCGAGCAGGGTACAGAGGCGAATAAATAACAGGGCAGAGCATTGCTACTTACAGCCGTCGAAAACTTCGTTTTATTCAGCACGATATTGGCACTCGCAGCCTTCGCCCTGGCGTGGGCCGTGCGAAGGCTCGCCATGCGGGGATTATGGAAACCTCGTCCTGATACGCAGGCACGCATTCACACGGTCGCGCTGGTGGTTCCACCCGTCGCCGCCGCATGGCTGGTCGCGGCGGCCCTTCTTCCGGAATCGTGGCTCGGCCAGGCCGCTTTCGACGCTGCCCACTCCACGCCTCTCCATGAGCTTCATCTGCTGAGTGATCTGACGGCGGCGCTTGAACCGTCTCTCGCTTACGCCACCATCTTGTTCGCCATCGCCGCCACCACGTTTGCCGCGTGGTCGAGCCTGCGCGGCTACCTGCGGGTCGGGAGCGTCATCAAGCGGCTGGAAATGAGTGCAACCCCGCCCCCACCCGAGCAACTGGTCCTGGTCGAGCGAGTCGCGGCGAGGCACAGGCTTGATGTCGGTCTCGTCATGAGCGATTACCCTCTCTCTTTCGTGTGGGGCTTCGGGCGTTCCAAACTCGTGCTCTCGTCCGGCCTACTCAATACACTCACCCCCAAAGAACTCTCAGGCGTTCTCGAACACGAGGCGGCGCACCACTCGCGGCGCGACAATCTGTTCAAGCTCATGCTCACGATGTGCAGCTACGCTTCGATGGCGTTCCCCCTTTCGCGGATGATTCTCAGGTGGCGCGCCGCGGAGGTAGAGATGATTTGCGACGAGGTGGCGGCGGCGCACACCTCGTCGCCTCTTGATGTAGCCTCCGCGCTTGTCAAACTCAGACGACGAACTCTCGTGCCGCCGGGCTACGCGTCTACCGGAGCCTCAGTCTCTTCAAGCTTTGTACCGGACGATACACCGAGCTTCGAGCGGCGAGTACGGCGCCTGATCGCTTTCGCCGACTCGATGCCGGACCCCGCACACGTTTCCCGGTTGCTGCAAGCGGGCAAAGGCGCAGCGTTCGTCGCCGCGAGCCTGTTAACAGGCGCGCTACTCGCGCTCGCGCTCTTCGCGCCGCTGGCCGTACACACGGCGGCTGAATCCATCATCCACATCATTAAGTAATCAGGATGCTCCCTTCGATGATATCCAAACATAACTTCGCTCCGCTCGTAAAAACTACCGCCTGTCGTTGCACAGTTCCGCTGCTGATGCTCGCGCTCATGGCGTTGATCTTTGCCGGGTGCGGCTCGCGCCAGCAGGCGGAGGCCGAGCACGAAGAGGAGGCTCTCGCGCGGACCGAATTTACAGACCGCATTGAGAATTTCTTCGAGTACGAGCCGCTCAAAGCCGGGAAGCCGAGCCAGTTCTTGATTCACCTGACCGATCTCACAGACGGCACGCCCGTGGAGAAGGCGGAGGTGACGCTTTCGGTTCGCGCCAAAGGCGGCGGTGAAGCTGCGCAAACCAAAGCTCGCGTCGGCAAAGTGACTGGCATTTATGTCGCCGACGTGAATATTCCGAGCGCGGGCGACTACAACATAGAATTTCACGTCAAGAACCCTAAGCTCGACGAGCGGTTGCCGCTCACGGATTTCAAGGTGGAGTAAAATCAAACAGTGACGAAACCTTTCCGATTGATAACAATCATTGCGCTCGTCGTCTGGCTGCCGGTCTCAGCGCTTGCGCAAACGGTTGCGCAGCAATCTTCGCCGCCACTGCTAACAGCGCAGGACGGGGGCGTCCTGACTCTGGAAACGGCGACCGAGCAATTCCTACGACGCAACCTCGCGGTGGAAGCGGCGCGTCTCGAAGTCGGCGTGGCCGGCACCGAAAGAATCAGTGCGCGCCTTTTCCCACGTCCCGGATTGACGGTCAGCGCGGAGAATCTGGGGGTTTCGGGCCCGACGCAATTTAATAACCTTTATGAAGTGGGCGTCACGGTCGCGCAACCCATCGAACTCGGCAACCGGAGGGAACGACGTGCGGAACTCGCCGAGCGCACCGTGGCGGTGGCGGAGGCGCAGTTGGCGGACGTGCTCCGGCGCCGACTGTTTGAACTGAGGCGCACTTATTATGAGACGATTCTGGCGCGCACCGTCCTTAACATCGAGCGTGAGAACCGCGACAACTTCGCGGAACTGGTCCGCTTCAACACCGCGCGCTTCGAGGAGGGTTACATTGCCGAGGGCGAGTTGATCCGGGTACGCCTCGAGCGTATTAAGTACGATTCCGCCATCGCTCAAGCCACGCTCGCCCTGCGTCAGTCGAAAGTCCGCCTCCTCGAACTACTCGGCGAGACGGAGTACGAGCGCGCCGGGACGCTCGACGTGGCCGGCACACTTGAAAGCCGCGCCGCCACCCTTGAGATAGAACAACTGCGCCAGACGGCGCTCGCGAACCGTCCCGATATCAAGGTGGCCGAAGCGGAGGTGGCGCGCGCCGAATCGGCCTTCCGGCTGGAGCGTTCACGGGCGAAAGGCGAGATTACGCCGTTCGCCGGCTACCGGAGAGTCGGTAGGGACAATACCGTGCAGGCCGGCGTCACCGTGCCCTTGCCCTTCGGCAATCGGAATCAGGGCGGCGTCGCGCGCGCCGAGGCCGAGCAGCGTGTCGCCGAGACCAACCTCCGGCTTGCGCGCAACCGGGCGCTGGCCGAGGTCGAAACAGCTTACAGGGCTTATGAGACGGCGCGGGAACAGGTGAAGGCTTACGAGACGGGGCTGCTCCAGCAAGCCGACGAGTCACGCGACATCTCATTGGCCGCCTACCGCGAGGGAGCGGCGGAGTTTGCCGGCAGGTGCAGGGCGCCGTCGAGCAGCGCCGCGGAAACGGTCATGATGCTTGGCGACCCGCGTTGTCGGCGATCACAGACATGTGGCAGACTCCGCGGCGAGTCTACCAACCAAACGTTTGATTTCGGAGCCCCGCACACCCGTATTCTTCCGCATCGAGCGGCACACCGCGGTCGCCCTTTGTCTGCTGGACAAACCGCCGGCGAACACGCTCGACGAGGATCTCCATGATGACTTCGAGTTGCTGCTCGGCGGGCTCGAGCGCGACGACTCCGTCCGTGTGGTGATCCTCGCCACGGCCAACGAGAAGATCTTCATGGCGGGCGCCAAGCT
>JANOGZ010001016.1:0-4119 GCA_031406255.1 Pyrinomonadaceae bacterium
CCCATCCCCGCGCCGAACATGCCGCCACGATCGTCAACGGCGACGTGGATGGGATCGAGATGACCTCCTGGGGCCACCTTTACCACGGCATCGACCCCTATTCGCTGGCCGACTGGTACCGTTATCTCAACTGCGGCTATCTCGTGGGAGTCAGGGCGCGAGCTGGGCGTCCGCGCCGTGCTCACCGGCCGAGTGCAGCATCGGCAGGAGCGATTGCTCATCAAGGTCGAGCTTGTCGATGTCGCTGACGGCTCGCAGGTCTGGGGCGAGCAATACAACCAGAAGTTTGAAGACATCCTGACGATCGAGACGAAGATCGCCGGAGAGATCGTGGAGAAGTTGCGGCTGAAGCTATCGAGCGGAATGAAGAAGCGACTGTCCAGACACTCCACGGAAAACACGGAAGCGTACCAGCTGTTTCTCAAGGGCCGTTTCTACTTCTACAAACAGACGGAAAAGGGCATGCTGAAGGCCATCGAATATTTTGAGCAAGCGATTGATAAAGAACCGCGCTATGCGCTGGCTTATGCATGGCTGGCCCATACCTATAGCTCGCTGCTGTACTGGGGCTATCTCTCCCGCGATGAGGCTCTCCCCAAAGTGTCGGCGGCATTGGAGAAAGCCCTGGAGCTTGATGGGATGCTCGCCGAAGCCCATCTCGTTCTGGCAGAGACCAAGTTCCATTACGACTGGGACTGGTCGGCTGCCGAACGAGAATTCAAGCGGGCCATCGAACTCAAGCCGAACTTTGCCCTAGCCCACCTCCTCTATGCTTTTTACCTGGCTGACATGGGGCGATTTGATGAAGCCTTCGCGGAAGCGAAACGGGCGCAGGAACTTGATCCGCTCTCGCTCATCGCCAATATGGGTGTGGGTTTTATCTTCGCGATGGCGCGCCGGTCTGACGCCGCGCTCGATCAGGGCCGGAGGCTGCTTGAAATGGAGCCGTACTTCTTTGGAGCACACTGGCTGATCGGGACAGCATATTATCTGAAAGGAATGTATGAGCAGTCCATCGCCGAGCACAAAAAGGCGCTCGACTTCGGCGGAAGCCCTGTCATACTGGCGTCCCTCGGGCGGCTCTATGGACTATCGGGCAGGCGCAGCGAAGCGTTGCATGTCATTGAGGAGCTATCCGAGATGAGAAAGCAGCGATACATTCCGGCGATAAATATCGCCGGGGTCTATGCCGGGCTTGGCGAGCCGGATCAGGCATTTGAATGGCTGGAAAGAGCCTATCAAGAGCGCAATAGCGCTCTGACCTCGCTGGGAGTTAATAGCGCTTTAGATAACCTCCGCTCGGATTCACGCTTTGACGACCTGCTGGAGCGCGTCGGCCTCGCCCATACCAGGCAAAAGTAACAACTCCTGAATCGTGTTCAACGAATCTGATAGCTCTCAACTCGCCGCCCGTCTGACGCTCCCATCGAGCCGCCGCCGTTGAAGATAAAATCTTGAACCGCCGGTCGGCGGCAGGGGTTTCCCCGGTATCGTGACGTCTGCCAAGTCATTGCATCGGACGCGCCCGTAGCGTTCCTCTCATGCGGGTGTGATAAATTGCAGTTTTCGCGGACGGCAGGTGGGTTCGAGTCAGCCGATCTACATAAGTTGAGACAAAAAGCACCGCTCTCGCCGCCATATACCCTTAGCGACCACGGTTTTCGTGGGGTGGCGGATAGGGCAGGTGGCTTTAGACTAACAAAAACGCCGAATGGAGGGGGGAAACATGATGCGTAGACTGGTTATTCTGTTTGTCGTGCTTTGTGGGGCGCTCTGCTCCGATGCGCTGGCCGATCAGATCACGATGAAGAACGGTGATCGGTTGACCGGGACGGTCATCAAGTTTGACGGCGAGAACCTGATCATGAAGTCCGAGTTTGCGGGTGAAGTGAAGATTCTATGGGCCGCCGTTGAAAAAATGATATCGGATCAACCACTCTATATCACATCGAAAGACGGCCGGGTGCTGATTGGCACCGTGACGGCCACTGATGGAGAGATCGAGCTTCAAAGCAGTGAAACCGGAAGAGTCGCGCTCGCGAAGGACGCAATTCAGTTTATCCGATCGAAAGAGGAGCAGGCAGCTTATGAAGCTGAACTGGAGAGACAGCGCCGCGCCGTTTGGAGCGGTTCGGTAGATGCCGGACTCAGCGCCACGCGCGGCAATGCTGATACTCTGGTGATCAGCGTCGGGACGCAAGCGGCGCGCACCACACAGAGGGATAAATTGAGTCTCTATGCGGCATCACTTTTTGCACGTAACAGCACCACCGGTGTCTCGGTCACGACCGCAGAAGCGATCCGCGGTGGCGCCCGCTATGATCGAAATATTAACGACCGGCTCTTCGGCTTCGTCCTCACCGAGCTTGAGCGTGACAAATTTCAGCAGCTCGACCTGCGACTTATCCTGGGTGGCGGGCTCGGCTACCATGCGCGTAAGACGGAAAGAACGCGTCTGGATTTATTTGCAGGTGGTTCGTTTAATCGAGAGAAGTTCTCGACCGGCCTGACGCGAAGTTCCGGAGAAGCCCTCTTTGGCGAAGAGCTGACCTACAAACTCTCAGAAAGCACCTCGCTGGCGCAAAGGGGCGTACTCTACCCGAATCTAAGTGAGTTTGGAGAATACCGTTTCGCGTTTGACTTGACGGGGGTCACTAAATTGACCGAGCAGCTAGGGGTGCAGGCAACCGTCAGCGATCGCTTCCAGAGCAATCCGCTACCGGGTATTAAACAAAATGACCTTCTGCTTACCACCGGTATTCGTGTGACTTTCGGAGGCAGCGGGAAGAAATGATGACGCTCACCATCGCCTGAACGGTGATGGCACCCGATGCTCGATAGAGCACCCCTCATCGAAAGATATCGGGCTGGCTGCTGAACGTCTATGTTCGCGCCGGTGAATCTCAGCGGTGTGGCGCTCGCCCCGCGCAATCTGTGAAACTAAACGTCTGTGAGTTCGTAAATGAATATCAAAAGCCCATCAGTTGAGGGGAGGTTCACCTATGTTCTGCCCAACTTGCGGGAGAGATAATTCGATTGAGCGCAAGTTCTGCGCCTCCTGCGGAACTAATCTGGAGGCGGTCTCCCAAGCACTGTCTGGAAGCGCGGACGACTTTTTCACCAAGACTGATGCGGCGCTCGATCATTTTATAGCCAGGTATGCCGAACACGTTTTCAAAGAGGCTCCATCGGTCGCACTCGACCGAAAAGTGGGCAATTCATGGCAGGTTTTGGGTCAAGGTGTTCTCACGTCTTTCGTCGATCTTCTTCTCTTCACCCTGATGTGGAATATTTTTCCGCTGAAGTTTCTTATTCTTTTGATTTCGACGCCCATCAGATTGCTCTCCGAGCGAAGCAAGCATCTGAAGAGCACGACAGCAGAGCTTGGAGGTCAAAAAGGTCTTGATCTGCCGGAACCTCTGCCCCGGCAATGGCTGCCCGGTTCTGTGGCCAGCGTCACTGAGCAAACAACCGTAATTCTTGTTGACCCCGACTCTCCAAAGAAAAGCCTGGATTTGAAGATAGTTCCCCGAAATGAAGGCCGCGAACAATGAGTCTATGGCAAACCGCGACGTCAAATCCGCCGGATTATCGTTTCAGGATTTGTGAGACGGCTTCCTCAATTGTCATTTCTCGGTCATGCGCCTAATGCGCCGCAATCTCTCTTCTGGCAACTCTCCTGAGCCAGGCAACGCAGGGATGAACAAGTCATCGCAGGCGGCCACCTATCGCTATGTCTTTCGAGACAGTTGCGCAGGATGGCAGGAGAGTTCTAATCTTAGCTGCCAGCTTGTGGAATATCGAAGAGGTGGGAAAAATGTTTCAGGGACTAAGAACTGTTATCTACCATGCAGCTGATCTGGATAAAGCCAAAGAATGGTACACGCAGGTGCTTGGGGTAAAGCCGTATTTCGACCAGCCATTTTATGTCGGATTTAATGTTGGCGGTTTCGAGTTGGGGCTTGATCCTGACATGTCAACCGTCACTCAAGGCAGCAATGCCGTTGCTTACTGGGGCGTGGAAGATACTGAAGTTGCATACAAACGGGTTCTTCAGCTTGGGGCAAAGGTGCACAATGAGGTGCAGGAAGTCGGTGGCGGGATTCGGGTCGCCAGTGT
>JANOGZ010001037.1:0-1645 GCA_031406255.1 Pyrinomonadaceae bacterium
CTCTGTGGTGCGCTCATGGGCCTAATGCTAAATGCGCCGCGCTGTTTAAAGCAAGGGGCGAATGACGCCGAAGGGTTAAGACAAGGGTCAGCGTTGAGCAGTCAGCGCTTAGCTTTCAGCTAACATCAAGAAGCGCGCGCCGGCGCCCGGCGCCACCCCGCACGCGGGCCGTGAAAGATCGACACCACACATGACCGGCTGACCGCTGATGGCTGAACGCTTACAGATAAGGAATGCTGGAGACAGCGCACAGAGCCATACTCCCTTCCTGGCGCGCCGACCGCGCGCGGCGCGCCGCTCTCCGGACTCTAGCCGAAAATACTGCGCCAGCGGCGGTCGAGCGCGCTGCCGAAGATGAAAGATGTCAGCGATGGCTGCTCGTGTGAGCGGTCGTAGCCGACCAGTTCGACATAGGCGCGCCCGTCTGTTTCCGTCCCGTTATGATGACCGCGCACGGCGCATGCTCCCTCCCAGTAGACGATCATCGTCGTTCCGCGCGTGTCGAGTTCCTGATCTTTGATGACCGGGGTGATCGAAACATCAACCCGGATGCGCGGCACCCGCAGACGCCAGCCGCCCGGATAAATCGCGCCCGTGCGGGGGCTCTGCCAGCGCTCAGTCATCTCAAGCATAAAATCCTCGCGCGTGAGATGGGTCGAGCGTCCTTCCGCATCGACGAATGTTCCGCTCGAAAAAGGGGATGGTCGTCCCCGGCTGTCGCGTATGTGATAAACCATCAGTTCCGCGCCCGTCCCGAGCTGAAGACTGAACCAGTCCCAGCCCTTCTGGTTGTCGGTCGTCCGCCACGTGCCGAATTCGCGATCCATCCACGCCGTGCCGCGGAAATGCTCGGTCTCGCCGTGCCATGTCAAGTCGCCTTCGGCCTCCATCCGTGTGAATGAAAAATAACGTGACGCCTCGCCGTGATCTTTGAAGCTGACGCCGCTGTGCCCGTTCATGACGGGCGCCTTGACCGGCTTCAAAGCGACTTCAAACACAAGATCAGCGCCCATCGTGGCGTGCAGCAGATGAACGCCGTGCGCTTCTCGCACAGTCCAGTCGCCGAGTTGCAAGAAATAACGCTTCGCGCTCGTTTGTGCCGGAAGATCGAAGGGGCTGCCCGTACTTTTGCGATGTTCGTAACGAAAACGACCGCGCGATTCATCCGTCATGGCGAAGTGCGCGAGGTAGAGCGGGTTGGCGATCAGGCGCAGCGGGACGACGCCGAAGCGGTCAAGATCGGTGCGCCGTTTGAAGAAGACCAGTTCGAAGCCGAAGCGCCTTCCCCGCGCCGTACGCATGTGTCCGGTGTAGTACCACCATTCGGTCTGCGCTTCTTTGTGCGCGTAGAGGTCGCGCGGCAGTTCGACGCCGGCATGCTCGGAGCCGTCGCGTAAGGTCGAAGCCTTCCCGACCACCGCATCGGCGATTGCCTCCAGAACATTGGCGGCGAGTTGCTCGAAATTTTCGGTAAAGTTGGTGCTCATCTCGTTCAAATAAGTCTGGATGTCTCCTTAATAGATAATCGCAGCCACCACACTACTGAAAGCCGTTAACAAAAGTGTGCGCCTTTTGCAAAGTGAAATTGGCGAGCAGCCCCTTCGGCTCAGATGCGCTCGACGCTCTCGCGTGGTTCGACCAGCAG
>JANOGZ010001087.1:0-3490 GCA_031406255.1 Pyrinomonadaceae bacterium
GATCGAGGCGATGGTATGAGCCATCGCCTCGATCAACTTCTTGATCAGAAGATCTAATCAAGTGATCGCTCGAAGAGCAGGAGAAGAGTTTTACCTGAGTTCGAGTGGCTGAGTTTTCGCACAGCCTGTCATTGGAGCGGACGCCTCGATAGCATGCTTCTCAAGATGCCTGCTCTGATAGCAGTTGAAGGCTTGCGCTCGGCGCGGGTTATTCGGGCGTTAAATCCGGAGATGAAACTGGAGTTGGAGTTTGTGTGCTGGCGGCCGGAGGACATTCAGTCGTTCGACGTACCCACCATGGTCATGATCGGGATGCCGATTCTGTCCGCCCCGAACACGCAGTGGAGATGTTCCGTCTGCTCCCAAATGCCCAAGTCGCGGTACTCCCGGGCACTAGCCACGATTCGATTTCGGAACGCCCCGATCGGGTGCGCTCGATGATCGCAGCATTTCGATGCGCTCACTGAGAAGCAAAGAGTTCCACTTCAGCATCCGCTTGAACACAGGAGAAAGATATGACAACTGCAAATAGCAAAGCCATTGATGAAGCCCAGGTCCGCGCGGTGATAGACGATTGGGCAGAGGCACTCCGCGACAAGGACATCGACGGGGTTATGGCAAACTACGCGCCGGACGTTCTGTCGTTCGACGTCGTAAACCCACTGCAATATATCGGCTCAGGTGCGGGTAGAAAACGCTCGGAGGAGTGGTTCTCTTCGTTCCAGGGCCCAATCGGCTGCGAGATTCGCGACCTGAGCATCACTACGGGCGATACGGTGGCCTTCAGCCACAGCCTTAACCGGTTCAGCGGAACGAAGACCGACGGAGGGGAAATCGATATGTGGGTGCGCGCGACCGTAGGCTTCCGCAAGATTGACGGCAAGTGGATGATCACGCATCAGCATCTCTCGGTGCCCTTCGACGTGGAGAGCGGCAAAGCGTCGCTTGATCTCAAGCCGTAGCACTTTGTGACGCCTAACGCCCGGTAACACCCGCCGCGCATTCAATCTTGATACCACCCAAGCTCTCGATGAGAGGCCCGCTAATTCGCGGTCGGGTGCATGCCGTTGTCAGGCATCAGCCCACGCTTCAACTCTGATGAGAGCCTTGCCTTTGCGCAACATCAATGAGCAAGCGTAAAGTCTCATTCACAGTCTTCGCCTCCGGGAACGCTGCCGCCACATCTGGATCTAACAAGACCAGATTGGTTCCCTCACGGTAACGCTCAACATACTTACCTCGGACCCCGCCTTTTAACTGCGAAGAGTCGTACTCAGGCCGAATTTCATCTTCCTGCTCTGACTCGATTTTCTTCATATGACAAGAAGCCGGGATATGAGATGCAACTTCGCCCCGTCATGCTCGACTACTGTTTCTCGCGCGACCCGGAAGCGCTGGAGTCGCCGTCCGCCTACGAGCACCTTCTGCTTGACGCGCTACGCGGCGAACCGACCTTCTTCGCGCGCGCCGATGAAGTCGAGGCAGCGTGAAAGATCGTCGAACCGGTAGTGCTAGGCTGGGAAGCGGAGAAGCCATCGGACTTCCCCAACTACTAGGGCCAGCTCCTCCGGTCCCGCCGCTGCTGATGAACTACTCGCCCGTGACGGTCGTCGCTGGCGCGGACTGACGGGTGAGAGTGAGTGCCGCTAGCGGGCCGGACACTGATGTTCACGCACGGGCCGCGCGGGGATAACGTTTGACTTCTTCTGGATAATTTGAGCGTGACGAGTATAGCTCAGAAGTGATTGCTGCAACAGAACCGCTGAGGGTGCCTGTTTCATAACATCACTACTGACGATTCTGCCGACCTCATCACTTGTCTAACGGGCTATAAACGCCCCTTCTTTTAGCCGTACGGTCGAGGCGTCGAGATGAAGCTGACCGTTTCGAAACTGTGAATGTATTTTGCCAGTGACGGTGAAATCTTCGTCCGACTGAAACTCATTAGCCTGTTCGAGGCGGCCTGCACATCAAAAATCTTGTCGGTCGTTTATATAGGGTGTGTGGTGTTTTCAAGACGCTCTTCGTTGTAAGTTTCAAGCGGTTTTTCGCCGCCGTCATCTTCTACATCATGATTAAACCTTGTCGGATGCCATGCATGACGGCTTCGGTGCGCGTCGAAACATTGAGTTTGGCGAAGATCGAGGCGACGTGAAACTTGACGGTATGTTCCGAGATTTTCAGGCGCCACGCGAGCTCTTTGTTTGAGAGTCCCTCGGCGAGCATCTCCAGCACTTCGCGTTCGCGCGGCGTGAGCGGGTCGAGTTCCGGTTCAACTGTCGGTAATCGCTCATCGTCAGCCTGCGCGTGCGATAGATCATCAATGGTTGAAGTCGGCGGTGCGAGCAACGCGGCGAACGTCTCGGCGTCGAGCGCGACGAGTCCGGCGGAAACCGCATCGACGGCGGCGATGATTTCGCCGATCGAAGCCGCGCGGGGAAGCGTTGCCCGCACGACTCCGGCGCGCAACGCATCCCGTATCCATTCGCCTTGTCCGGCGCCTATCACGACGAGCGCGGGGAAGACGGTATCCTCATTCATCTCTTCAATGAAGGCTTGTAACGCGGCGAACGTTTCTTCGGGGTGTTTCTCCGTGTCGAAAATCACCACGTCCGGCGACGCGCCTTCAATCCGATGCGCCGTGAGTTCCGACAAATCAGCCGCGCTACCCGCGACCGTGAAACGGGCGTCGCCCGCGACCAGCGATTCGAGTCCGGCGCGCACGACATCCGAGGCAGCGATGATGAAAACACTCGCCACTTCTTTGTCGCCGCTTCTTCTTCGCACGCTCACCTTCCTCGTTTATCTGTTTCTCACGGGTCGCTCGCCCAAAGTAATTTCCGCTTCTATGACTTCCCCACCGCGAATGATTCTCGCCCTCACAACGGCTCCGACCCCTTTGCCACCGAGTATCGTTTGCACGTCGTCCGTGTCTACGACAGGAATATTGTCGAGCGCGACCAGCACATCGCCGAGCATGATTCCCGCCTGCCCCGCCGGAGCGTCGGGCTCGACCGACAGCAACATCAGCCCGCTTGCCGCAGGCAAGTTGAATTTACTTCGCAGATTCTCAGGCAATGCGACCGGCTGCATCCCAACGCCCAGGTAGGGACGCGCGATGCGACCGTGCTTCAACAACTGGTCAACGACGCGATTGACTGTCGTCGCAGGAATCGTCACACCTGCGCCTCGCGCGAGTCCCGTCGTGTTGATGCCGACGACCCGACCTTCCGCATCCACAAGCGCGCCGCCCGAAAAGCCGATGAAGATCGAGACGTCCGGTCGAATCAATCGATCTATTTCTCCGCCGCGCCACGTGCGCCACTTGTCTCCGATAACGCTCACGATGCCGAGGCTGGCGCTTACGCCGCGCTCAGGATGAGCGCGCCCGACGGCGAGCACGAGGTTGCCGATCTTGAGCGCGGAAGCGTCGCTCGTAGTAGCGTTTGCGTCTCCGCTCGCTGCTTCGCCGCTCTCAAAGCGAAGCACG
>JANOGZ010001142.1:0-1392 GCA_031406255.1 Pyrinomonadaceae bacterium
GCGGCGTCCCCGCTTCCGGCACACGCCCCATCACGCACAGTTTGAATTTATATCGCCTTCATCCGGTGGAGTGTGCTTCTGTCATTACGTGGGGAGAATGATTGTAATGAAAAGCATTTTTCTGAGCCTGACGCTTTTACTGACGCTCGCCGGAGTTGTGACGGCGCAAACGGGCGCCGTCAAGCTCGAGGGTCAAGTCGTCTGCTGCGCCGATTGTTGGGCGGAAGCTGATCGCACGAAGGTTGAATATGGCACGGCGGAAGATTTGCTGAAAGCGCAATCATGCGTTGCGGGCGGCGACCCGACGTTGCTTGCCGTTCGCGAAGGCGACAAGTTCACGCTGTATCAGTTGGAGCAGGGAAAGTTCCGTTTGCCCGGAAAGGATTGGCTTGAGTTCGTCGGCCGTCGCATCGCCGTGACGGGTGCGGTCCGAAAGAAGAAGGAGGTGAGCTTCATTCGCGTTGATGCGCTCGAAGTGCTTGCGCTGAGCCTCGCGCAACGCGAAGCGGCGAACGTCGTGGGCAGCGAAGTTGATCTGACGCTCAAAGACTTGTTCGGCGCGGAGCAGCGTTTGAGCGCGCTCAAAGGCCGCATCGTCATCTTGAACTTCTGGGCGACGTACTGCGTGCCATGCCGGAGAGAGATGCCGGACCTCGCGGCGATTCAGAACGAATACGCCGCGCTTGGCGTGCAGGTCATCGGCGCGTCGACGGATGAGGCGGAAGACCGCGCCAAAGTTTTGCAATTCGTCAAAGAGACCAAAATCAATTTTCCCATCTGGATGGGCGCGACCGCCGCGGAAATGGTGCGTTTCGGGTTGGGCGCGGCGTTGCCCGGAACTGTCATCATCGGCAGCGACGGCCGCATCACGAAGGTCATCTCCGGCATCGTCAACCAGGCCGAGCTGAAGAAGCAGATCGATGCGCTGCTCGCAGCGGCGGAGAAAACCGCGGCGGCGGAACAAAGAGGGGCGAAACGTGAGCAGGCGGCCTCTGTCAGAGCTAAGCCGAGCGAAGCGTCGTCGGTCCCGAGTTGACCACTTTGACCGGGCGAAGGTCGCGCCGTGAGCGGGACAGGACAACCAGACGCAGAGAAGTGGACCTACGGAGTGCGCGTCATCTCGAACCAGATTGATCGTGCGAGATGGCGCAACACTCTCACCTACAGGTTTCATCCGCGCTTCACTGCCGGAGTGGAATACAATCCGTTGGCCGGAAAGGTCAGCCCGTTAGCAAACATCGTCGCTTTGACAGAGACGCACACGCGTCCGGCATTGATTCTTGGCACAAGTTCCGACCGGATCGGCACGCCCTTCGGTCAATCGTTTTATGCGACGTTGAGCAAGAATCTAAGGCACGCCACGGGCTTGCCCATTGCGCCTTATATCGGCGC
>JANOGZ010001147.1:0-2255 GCA_031406255.1 Pyrinomonadaceae bacterium
ATCGAAATGTTGAAATTCTGGCTGCGCGAGTATGATCTCGATGGCTTCCGCTGCGATGTGGCCGGATTCGTGCCGACCGATTTCTGGGAGCGCGCCCGTCTGGAGCTCGAACGAATCAAGCCGGATATCGTGTTGCTCGCCGAATGCCACGCGCCCGATCTGCTCGTCAGGGCATTCGATTTTGACTACTCGTGGCCGCTGCACAGCGCGTTGACTGAGGTCCTGATGGGGCGTGAGCCGGCGGCGACGCTCCGCGAGGTGTGGGGGCAGGAGCGCGAGCGGTTCCCGCGCGGAAGCCTCCACATGCGTTTTTCAGACAATCACGATGAGCGACGCGCGATCGCGCGCTTCGGCGAGCGTGCCGCGCTCGCCGCTTCCGTCTTTATGCTGACGCTCGACGGCGTGCCGCTGCTCTACAACGGGATGGAAGTCGGCGACACGACGGAATCCGGCGCGCCCGCGCTCTTTGAAAAGATGCCTGTATTCTGGGGGATCAGCGAGCGGCGCCCCGAATTCCCGCGTTTTTACCGGCAGATGATCGCGCTGCGCCGCGCCCACGCGGCGCTGCGGCAGGGCGAGGTGGAATGGCTGCGCAACGGTGATGAGACGCGCGTGTTGACCTATCTGCGGCGCGCCGGCGACGAGGAATTCCTGGCCGCCGTCAACTTTTCGAATCGCCCGTTCGTCGGATTAGTCGAGACGGGAAACGGCGCGGCGTTCGTCGATGTCACGCCTGACATCACAGGCGCACCGCCGCCGGAGGGGGCGGCCAAAGCGCGTCCCGTCGCGCTACCGGCGCTGGCGCTCGATGCCTGGGGCTTTCGTATCTTTCGCCGACCGGCGGCGCGATAAGCGCCTGAAAGGCCGCCTGTGAGCGCGCGCGGAGAATGAAAGAGAGGCTCTTGTCACTTTCCCGAAAGCTTCCCGTGCAGGAACCGCCCGTCTCCGCCACCCACCGTGAAGGCTTCGTGCGGGGCGGAATGTGGAGACCACTGCTCCAGAAAGGGAACATGATCCATGCGATATATGCTAAGTCTCGCCGCCAGCCTGCTGACAATAGTAGCGCTGCTTGCGGCCGGCGGATGTGTGAGCGCGCCGCCCGAGCAGCAGACCGCCGGCGGCCCGCGCGAGAAAAAGTCTGGCCCGGTGCGGATCGGATTCTCGATGGACACGCTGAAGGAGGAGCGCTGGCAGCGTGACAAAGAGCTCTTCGAGGCGCGGGCCAGAGAACTCGGCGCGGAAGTCTTCACGCAGGTGGCCAACGGCGACGACGCCGAACAAACGAAGCAGGCTGATAATCTTTTGACGCGCGGGATAGATGTGCTCGTCGTCGTGCCGCACAACGCCGACATCGCGGCCTCGATCGTCGAAGCGGCGAAGCGGCAGGGCGTGCCTGTCATCAGCTACGACCGCTTGATCAAGAGCAATGATGTCGCTCTCTACGTTTCGCACCAGGTTCCGAAAATCGGCGAGATGCAGGCCCGGTATCTGCTGGAGCGCGCGCCGAAGGGCAATTACGTGCTGATCGGTGGGGCAGCAACCGACAATAATTCGATTTTGCTGAATCAGGGCCAGCACCGTGTCCTGGACCCGGCCGTCGCGCGCGGCGATATCAAGATCGTCGCCGAGCAGTATTCGAGAGAATGGCAGCCCAACGAGGCGCTCAAAAACACGGAGAATGCGCTGACGCAGAACATCAACAACATCGTCGCCGTCGTGGCCTCAAACGACGGTACGGCGGGCGGCGCGATACAGGCGCTCGAAGCGCAGGGACTGGCGGGCAAAGTGCTCGTCTCCGGTCAGGATGCCGACCTCGCCGCGCTCCAACGCATCGTTGCCGGAAAGCAGACGATGACGATCTATAAGCCCATCATGCCGCTCGCCTACAACGCTGTGGAGAGCGCCCTCAAGCTCGCGCGCGGAGAAAAGATCGAGACCACGGATAAGATCAGTAACGGTCAGATAGATATTCCTTCGATTCTGCACGAGCCCATCGTGGTTGATAAAAGCAACATCGTCGAGACGGTGATCAAAGACGGTTTCTGGAAGATGGAACAGGTCTTTGCCAATGTTCCGCGAGAGCAGTGGCCGGCCGGCGGAAGATAAGGGACCGAAGGAGAAGCGGAAGGAAGGGAGCGATCAGAGAATCTTTTCTGGCGGCGGTAGCTCCAGCGCCCGCTCGCCGATTTGTGACTTCCTGGGTCGAGGAAAGAAATGGCGGTACAAGAGGGCGCTTCGCCGCTGCTGGAGATGCG
>JANOGZ010001152.1:0-1204 GCA_031406255.1 Pyrinomonadaceae bacterium
GTGGTCAGCCATTAGCTTTCAGCTTTCAGCTAAAACAAAGAAGCGGGCGCCATGACAGATCGACACCACAGATGACTACTGACCACTGACCACTGACCACTGTTTAATTTTATGCTCGAATGCCCGACATGCGGCCATCGGTATCCGCCGGACACCACAACATGTCCGCAGGACGGCACACCCTTGCGTGCTGACGCGACGCTGGCGTCCGATCTCCCGACGGATCCCTTGATCGGGCGCGTGCTTGATGACAAGTATCGTCTGGATAAGAGGCTGGGCGAGGGCGGTATGGGAACCGTGTATCGCGCGACGCACCTGTTGATCGAGCGGCCCGTCGCCGTCAAAGTGCTCAACTCGCGCCTGGTGACGGACGAGGGGGCCAAGGAGCGTTTCCGCCGTGAAGCGCGCGCCGCCGGACGCCTCCAGCACACCAATGCCGTCGCCGTCACCGATTTCGGAGAGACCTCTGACGGGCTGGTCTATATCGTGATGGAGTTGCTCGAAGGCGAATCGCTGCGCGACGTGCTGGCGCGGGAAGCGCCGCTCGATGCGGCGCGCGCCGTCTCGCTGATGCTGCAAACCTCGGCGGCGGTCGCCGCGGCACATGATGCGGGCATTATTCATCGCGATCTGAAGCCGGGAAATATTTTTATCATGCAGCGACCGCACGCGCCGCATATCGTTAAAGTACTGGATTTCGGCATCGCCAAACTCGGGACTGACACGATCGAAGGCGGATCTTCGCAATCGCTGACCGAGGCGGGCGCGATGATCGGCACGCCGCGTTATATGTCGCCCGAACAGTGTGACGGCGCGCCCCTGACGCCCGCCTCGGATGTTTACAGTCTCGGAGTGATCCTCTACGAAATGCTTGCCGGAGAAACTCCCTTCAGCGGAGCGTCACCCCTGGCGCTCGCCCTGAAACACTCGGCCGAGCAGCCGCGCCCCCCGCGCGAGATCAATGCCGGCATACCGCCGCTGCTTGAAGCGATCGTGCTCACCGCCCTGGAGAAAAATCCGTCGGCGCGCCCCGCCGATGCCGCCATCTTCGGCCGCGAGCTGTACACTGCCGCCGAACGTCTCGGGTTGGAAAATGCGGCGGGCTTCAGCGCGCCGACGCTCGAAACGCTGCGCGTCGCCGGCACGGAAACGCCTTCCGGTCGTCTCATTATTGATATCGAGCGACTGCGCCAGAGCCGCGCCG
>JANOGZ010001186.1:0-2597 GCA_031406255.1 Pyrinomonadaceae bacterium
CAGGAATCTAACGCCGCGATTCACCCGCCGGGAGGCATCTACGAATAGCATCCAAGTTCTCGATGAGAGGCTCGCTCATTCCGGTCGGGTGCAATCGCTTGTTAGGTTTCGTGCGACGTTGCCACTCCGCCTCTCCTAAGCCTTCAACGTTGATTCTATCATTCAATGTGCCCATCGCCGCATGGCGATTCAACTCACCTCCGCATCAACTTTCAATGTTTGCACGAGGCTCATACCTTTCAAGCTGCATTAGCATTCAACGTTAATCTCTAACCTGATCAAGATTCAAGATTGCTGACTATGGTTTTGATCCTCACCACTCAACAGAAACCTAACGCCCGGCATCACCCGCCGCGCATTCAACCTCGGAACCATTCAAGCTAACGATAAGAGGACCGCTGACTCGCGGTCGGGTGCATGCCGTTGTTATGCGGCGCCTTGGGAGTAGCCACTTATCTTCATTTCTTTGCTGGCGCACCAATACCAAATTGCATGCGCCCGTAAATTAAATCCTGATAAAGCATCACGCTCATGCGTGCGACAATCAACAACAGAAGCAGCGTACCTGCTAAAAAGAACGTCGCCCGACAGAATTTCAGGATCTTATCAAACATAAAGTTACTCCGCTCATCCACCTTCATGAACATTCCATAATGAATCAAGGCATAACCCAACATAGCAAATATGATCGTCGCAATAAACCAGCCTTCACTATCGAGATCAGTGGGAATGAAAACCGCGAAGAATGGAGCATACAAGATTCCACCGATTCTCTTGATGAGAAGCGTAAGCATTAAACCTGTTGCGTGATAAGGCTTCAACGGCTAAGTTTTAGCAATGGAGTCATCAAACATGTCCCTCTACCGCAAACTTAGCCGGAAGCCGAAACTATTTCTCTCGGTCACGGGCATGAACCATCATCAGTTCCAAACTTTGCTGCCCAAGTTTGAGCGCATCCACGAAACGCTGGAGTGGCAGCGCAAACAAAAGGTCGTGCGCACCGGAAACAAGCGCCAACGAGGAGTTGGCGGCGGCGCGCAGTTCGGCAACTCTTTCCCAGACCGCTTGTTGATGCTGCTCCTCTATTACCGGCTCTATCTGACTCAAGAGTTCATGACTTTGCTCTTCCGTGCCGAAGAGAAAAGCGTCATCTGTCGCTCGATTCAGTCGATGCGCCCCGTCTTCGAGTTGGTCTTGCCCGTGCCGGAGAGGGCGCGCCAACGGATTCTCTCGCTGGCTGATAAAGAACAGAAGCGGCGAAAGAAGCGCATCTCATCAGTCGAAGAGTTTCGCCAGGCTTACCCGGAGTTGACCTTTATCATTGATGGAGTAGAGCAACCCAAGCGCAAACCCAAAGCTCCCGCCAAACGCAAAAGCGATTATTCGGGGAAGAAGAAGCGACACACGCTCAAGCAAATCGTCATCTCAACACCCTCGGGCATCATCGTTGACCAAAGTCCATCAATCGGTGGGCGGCCACATGACTTCAAAGTCTTCAAGGATGACCACGCGGCTCGCTCGATCTGCTCGGAGTTCAAAGACTATCGAGTGACTATCTACGGTGATAGCGGCTTCGAAGGCATGAGCGCGCAAGGCTTACCCGTCGAGGTCAGACTCAACGAGAAAGCGCGGCGCAATCATCCGCTCACGCGTGAACAGAAGAAGTTGAATCGCTTGCGCTCTGCCACACGCATTAAGATCGAGCATACGTTCTCGCGGCGCAAGAAGTACGCAATCGCCGCTGAAATCTATCGCAACCGTGATGAAGATTACGACCGAACGATGGACATTGTAGGTGGTCTGGTGAACTTACGAGCCTACGAGAGAATCTTTCAAAGAACGGGCTTGCAGTTGTAACTCTAATAAATCGAGGGGCAGCTTTATCTGTGCTTAGGCTGCCTTATCACGCAACAGGTCTAATGAGGTCGAAGAGTTTCTGACCGGCGCGCGGCGTACGCTGGAGCCCGACCGGATGCTCGCCACCGTGCTCTTTATGCACATCGTCGAAGCGCCGGCGGGCGCCACCGCCCGACTCGACGAGAGCCGCTGGCGCGACCTGCTGCGGCGTCTTCACGGTCACGTCCGGAAGGAGATCGAATGGTTCCGCGGGCGCGAGATCGACATGACCGGCCCGGGCCCGCTCGCCACCTTCGACGGCCCGGCGCGGGCGATTCGCTGCGCCTGCGCCATTAACGAGTATGCTTCGCGCCTCGGCGTCGAGGTCAGGGCCGGACTGCACACCGGCGAATGCGACATGCTGGAGGATAATCGTGTCGGCGGGCTGGCGGTCGAGATCAGCGCGCAGATCAGGTCGCGGGCGGGCGCCGGAGAAGTGCTCGTTTCGAGCACCGTCAAAGACCTCGTCGCCGGCTCCGGCATTCGCTTCGAGGATTGCGGCGCGCACGTGCTCGGAGACGCGGCGGGCGAGTGGCGTCTATTCAGGGTCGAGCGCGGCGAATGCGCGCCGCCGCGCTCCTCGGCTTAAATTCGCGGGGATTGCTATTCTCTCCTTACAGGCGGTGATGAAAAATTACGACTGCCCTTGAATTTCGGGCGCCCGCCACATGTACCAGCTCGCCACCGACCGGTAGGGCCGC
>JANOGZ010001241.1:0-1140 GCA_031406255.1 Pyrinomonadaceae bacterium
AGCTTGCTGACGATTGACTTGAACAGAGTCTTGTTTTCATAGCTTTTCACTCTTACAAGGTATTTCAGTTGTTGATGTGACGCGCGGGACGCTCGCTCACTTCGGTAGAGAGCGAATGTAGCCGAGAATGTAAGGTGCAATCATGGCAAACAAGAATCTGTTCAAATCAATCGTCGGCAAGCTTCTGCCGAAGACCGATGCGATCAACGATGAGCGCGCACCAGCTTACGCGCTCGAGCCGAAGCACGCCCTGGCGCAGTACGCGGCGACGGGTTGCATGAACAGCACGTTCTACGCGAGCGCCGAGGAGCAGCTCGCAAAGGTGCTTGAGTTGTG
The DNA here is from genome assembly GCA_031406255.1 of Pyrinomonadaceae bacterium. Taxonomy (GTDB): domain Bacteria; phylum Acidobacteriota; class Blastocatellia; order Pyrinomonadales; family Pyrinomonadaceae; genus JANOGZ01. The sequence goes on from JANOGZ010001241.1 coordinate 337, forward strand.
CGCCCGGGTCGAGCCGGAGTTCATCGCCAAGGCGGCGGTCATCTGCCGCGAGCGCGGCTTTATGAAGGACATGCCGGCACTTTTGTGCGCGGTGCTCTCGGTGCGTGATCGTGCGCTCCTGGCGCGGGTGTTCCCGCGCGTCATCGACAACGGCAAGATGCTGCGCAACTTCATGCAGATCATGCGCTCGGGCGTGGTGGGTCGTAAGTCTCTCGGCACTGCGCCGAAGCGTCTCGTGCGCGAGTGGTTTGAAGCGCGGGGGGCGGAAGCGATCTTCCTGGCGTCAGTCGGTCAGAGTCCGTCGTTCGCTGACATCTTGAAGATGGTGCATCCGAAGCCCGCGGCAGCGGAGCGTGAAGCATTGTACGGCTACTTGACGGGGAAGCCGCACGACGTGGAAGCGCTGCCGCAGGTAGTCCGTGACTTCGAGACGTTCAAGGTGAGCACTTTAAGCCGTGGTATTGCGGGCATCACGGCGGACGTGCCGCGCGTGCCGTTCCAGATGTTGACGGCGCTGAACCTCGGTCGAGGCGAGTGGGCGGAGATCGCGCGCACAGCTTCGTGGACGATGACGCGCATGAACCTGAACACGTTTGCGCGGCACGGAGTCTTCGAGGTCGAGGGCATGACGGAACTCATCGCAGACCGGCTGCGCAATCCTGTACTCGTGCGTCGGGCGCGCGTCTTCCCGTACCAGTTAATGGCGGCGTTCGTCGCGGCGGGGGAGGGCGTGCCGGAACTCGTGCGCGGAGCGTTGCAGGATGCAATGGAAATCGCGACGGAGAACGTGCCGGAGATTGCGGG
>JANOGZ010001266.1:0-1117 GCA_031406255.1 Pyrinomonadaceae bacterium
ATAGCTGTCATTCGCGAACGAAGTGAGGGTAACGCGAAGAATCAACATTTTCGCGGTTTGAGAGAGGAGCATAAAATGAGAAAGGTAACATTCGGCGGCGCCAGCAGTCTCGATAATTTTTTCGCTCGCAAAGACGACGCGGTCGACTGGCTGTTGTGGAGCGATGAAGCGGCTTCCGTCATGATGGAATACTGGAAGACGATTGACACGGTGGTGATGGGACGCAAAACTTACGAGGTCGCTCTCAGACACAGCAAGGGCGACGGCAATCCTTACGCGGGGGTGAAAAGCTATGTGTTCTCGCGCACGCTGAAGCGAAGTGAGGATAAAAACGTCGAAATCATCGCGGAAGATGCGGCCGGGTTTGTCCGAAAGCTGAAAAATCAAGAAGGCAAAGACATCTGCGTGATGGGCGGCGGCGAGCTGGCGAAATCGCTTTTTGAGGCGAACCTGATTGACGAAATTGGTTTTAACATTCATCCGGTTCTGCTCGGTTCGGGAATCCCGCTTTTCCACGAAATGAATCATCAGATTGATCTGGAGCTGATTGATTGCAAAACCTTCAAAAACGGTTGCGTGTGTGTCTCATATCGCGTGAAAAATCGAGGCGTTTGAGTTCACGCTTCGTGTGCGCGCCGCAGGCGCCATCCAGCAAGTCAGTCGAGCCGACGGGGGCGAGTTAGCTTGTCTTTTATCGAGGGCTTGTCCGTATCGGCGTTCCGGTGCGCGGCGGGTCAGCGTCCGGCGTTAGATTCAAGATTGGCGGTCAGCGTAGCTCTATGTATCGCAGCTTAGACTCCGACAAAATCGTTGCCACTGTTGAGATGCTCTATCGAAGGATCGAAGAGCGTTTTCCCGCTTCCGGACTGAGCCGGGTATGCCAGGAGCTACTAACCATTGCGCGCGAGGCACAGGAGCGTGCCGCATGGATTGCCAAACCGCAACGTGCGCTCCGGGCTATCATCGGAGTCCTGATCGCAATCATTATCGTGAGCCTGGTTTCCGTATTATCCAATTTGAGCATGCCGACCGGCGGATTCGATGCCGTCGGGCTGATCCAGGTTTTGGAGGCGGGGATAAACATTCTTATTCTCGTCGGTGCGACGATTTTGTTTCT
>JANOGZ010001271.1:0-1529 GCA_031406255.1 Pyrinomonadaceae bacterium
CGATGAGAGGCACGCTGATTCGCGGTCGGGTGCATGCCGTTGTTAGGCGCCGTTCGTAGGCTATCCCTGCATGAGCAATCCTCCTACCCTATAAGTAATGCTCAGGGATTATGCTCCCCCTCTTTATAAATAAACTCTAAAGAACTACTGCTGCTCACCAGAGCTGTCCGGTTCATTCTTCTCGCCAGATATTTGTCCCAATCCCTGCCCGGCAACTCCTTCCTGCGTACTCCTTTCACCAATCACAGCAGACCGTGCGCCTTTTGGATCAGAGACAGTTTCGTTTGAGTCCGGTTGTGTTTGCGGTCTGCCATCCTGCTGGTTGTACTTTTCTGTCATTGTTTTCCTCCCGATGGTTTTCTACGACATGGAATCTTATGCTTTTCACACGCTGATGCATAGGAGGTGAGTAGTGTAAACACCTGATTTTAGTGTGAATGTTAAGCTGCAACTTATGAGAGACATATTAGAGATAAGAATAATGAGCCTAACGCATAGTAGGCGTACTATTCGCTGACAGTAAAGGCGCCCATTTTGGCGCGTCTCTTTTTATTCCAGACTACCGGCTACCACCAATCATGCCCTTTTCGCTCTTTAATCCCGCTGGCCTCACAATTCCTGTAGTAGTTGCCTGCATGTTGCAGGATCAGGCGGCCACCGGCTAACTAACCGCCCTCTCATTTGAGATAAGCAGCGGCTTTCATCTGATTGGGATATTCATACCCGTTAACATCCTGCGACTGAGAAGCCGTGAAAAGATGCTTTTCGGCAATGCCGTCACACTATAGTCACACAAACGAGTGACGGGGAGTCTTCGGACTCCCCGTCACGTACTGATTATAATGGTGAGCCGGACAGGGATCGAACCTGTGACCCGCTGATTACATACCACCTCGACTTTCGTCGCCCCTGTTGGGTTCGTGGTCTGGACTATCCCTTCACCATGTCCCCGGCGGGATTTAGGTGGGCACCGTCTAGTCTCTACACCTTCCCCGTGTCACCAGGGCTTGGCTCGGGATTACCATCGCCTGAAGGCGGAAGGGTTCCCCGATTTTGGCGCCTTTTCACCCGCCCGTTTCCAGACGGGGCTCCCGAACAAGAGTCAGCTGCTCTACCAACTGAGCTACCGGCCCACATAAGCGAAAATTGAATTATACGTCGCACGGATGCTGTGTCAAGAATCGACCAATTATTTTGAGGCGCGAAGAGGTCGGGCGCCTGCCGCGCCACGAATTCTTTACATCGGAGCAATCCGCAGTGGTCGTGAAGGCCATAAATTTCAGTGTTTTGCCTTCCGTGGAAGCATGACAGCCAGTCTTTCGTATGTATCGTGGACTTCCTTGATGGTTTCCGTCATTTGCTCATCGGTTACTGCTGTAGCATCTTTCCCGACTCGTGTGAGGTCTGCGAGGAAGGATCTCATCTCTTTTCTGTAGGGAGCAGGCTTGTGCATCCGTTTGGGCGTCGAGAGTCTGGTAATTGCTCGGCCCGCCGCGATCAGCTCATTGGCCCGCGCACGTATCGTTTGA
>JANOGZ010001308.1:0-4255 GCA_031406255.1 Pyrinomonadaceae bacterium
ACGACCGGAATGAGGTAATGCTAGGATAAGCAGCAGGATATCGCTTTTAATTCCACACTCTCGACAAAGGTTCTGACAAATGACGACTGATGACGGCGTGGCATCTCTCATTGACGAAAGCAGTGATGAGCAATCCCCGCAGCTGATTCGCGGCGTCGGGTTGGCGGGCGCAACGACGCTCAACATGATTGACATGATCGGCGTCGGCCCTTTTATCACCATCCCGCTGATCATCGCCGCGATGGGCGGGCCGCAGGCGATGCTCGGTTGGATTTTTGGCGCGCTGCTGGTGATCTGTGATGGACTCGTCTGGGCCGAATTGGGCGCCGCAATGCCGGGCTCGGGAGGCTCGTATCGTTATCTGAGCGAGATATATGAGAAGACGCGGTTGGGGCGGCTGATGTCGTTTCTCTTCATCTGGCAACTTACGTTCAGCGCCCCACTCTCGATTGCTTCGGGTTGCATCGGCTTTGCGCTGTACGCCGTCTATGCCTTTCCGGGGCTTGATCGGACGTTGCTCGTCAAAGAGCTGCATCTTCCGGTGCCGGTTCTCGGCAGCCTGGACGTGAGTCTGCTGGTGACGCTCGGCACCTTCGTTGCGATCGGCGTCTGCGGGCTCGCCGTGTTTCTGCTTTATCGTAAGATCACCATCATCGAGCGGCTTTCTAATCTGTTGTGGGTCGGCGTCATGCTGACGATCCTGTGGATCATCGTCTCCGGCGCGTGGCACTTTAATCCGGCATTAGCCTTCGATTTCCCACCGGGCGCGTTTACCCTGACGCCGGAATTCTTCACCGGACTCGGCGCGGCGTTGTTGATCGCGGTCTACGATTACTGGGGATACTACAACGTCTGCTTCCTCGGCGGAGAGGTGCGCGACCCCGGACGCACGATCCCCCGCGCCGTGCTCCTGTCGATCATCCTCGTCGCGGCGATCTACATCGTGATGAACATCTCGATCCTCGGCGTCATCCCGTGGCGCGAATTCAGCGCGACGGCAGGCTCGGATGCGCGACGGTATGTCATCTCTGTTTTTATGGAGCGCCTCTATGGAGGCTGGGCAGGATTGCTCGCCACCGCGCTGATTATGTGGACGGCTTTCGCTTCTGTTTTCTCGTTGCTGCTCGGCTACTCACGCGTGCCATATGCGGCCGCGCTCGACGGCAACTATTTCCGTATCTTCGCGCGTGTGCATCCGCAACACCGCTTTCCCCACGTCTCGCTTCTTATTTTGGGAGCCATCGCCGCGGCGTTCTGTTTTCTCCGTCTTGCCGATGTGATTGCGGCGCTGGTTGTGATTCGCATCCTTGTGCAGTTTCTGGCGCAGATTATCGGCGTTATGATTCTTCGCGCGCGTCGCCCTGACATGCCGCGACCATTTAAAATGTGGCTCTACCCGGCGCCGGCGCTGATCGCACTGGGCGGCTTTGTTTACGTGCTGGTGGCCCGTCGCAATTTCCTGAAAGAGATACGGTATGCCGCCGTATTGATTTTTCTCGGCCTTATCATCTACTTCGTACGCGCGCGCACACGGGGCGAATGGCCGTTTCGCAGGACACGAAAGGAACCGCTTAAAGCGTAGCGGTCGCTATGTTTCGACCGATTCCTGGTGCAGGTAAACAGCAATATCAACCGCGGCCGAAAAGCGGGAAGAAGGAATGTGTCGGGTGACATGTCACGCGCCATGCGGATGTGCCGACCGCCCGTTCAAGCACTCCGCGATCTGGTCTCTCCTTCAATCTTCATGACGACCTTTGACATCTGCCCGGTTGACTCCGCGGTGAAGATTTCGGAAGAATAGACGGGCTTTGATTTCAAACGACGTGATCCGGTCGGCACCCTTCGACCAACAGCCATGAAAAACTTTTCGCCGCGCACCCCGCTCGTCATCATTATTCTGCTCTCTCTCGTCTGCCTCCCCGATGGGCCGGTCCAGGCGCAGCCGCCCGCCGTGATGAACGCGGCAGAGACGCAGTTGGCCTTAAAGAAGCTGATCGTGATGGGGAGCGCGCTCTACGTCGCCGCGCACCCCGACGACGAGAACACGGCGATGCTCGCGTACCTCGCGAATGAACGCGCGGTCCGCACCGCGTATTTGTCGGTGACGCGCGGCGACGGAGGCCAGAATCTGATCGGCACGGAGAAGGGCGCGCTGCTCGGCCTCGTCCGCACCGAAGAGCTTCTGGCGGCGCGGCGGATTGACGGCGCGGAGCAGTTTTTCACGCGTGCGATTGATTTCGGCTACACGAAGTCGCCCGCCGAGACGCTGCGTATCTGGGGTCACGACGCGGCGCTCGCCGACGTGGTGTGGGTCATCCGTCGTTTCCGCCCCGACGTCGTCATCACGCGCTTCCCCGTGACGGGCGAAGGCGGACACGGGCAGCACACGGCGTCGGCCATCCTCGCGCGCGAGGCGTTCGAGGCCGCCGGTGATCCCGCGCGCTTCCCCGAACAGTTGCGCCACGTTCAGGTGTGGAAGCCGCACCGGCTGCTGTGGAACGTCTTTAATTTCAGATCGAATGAGCGCCCGCCGGACGCCGACAAGTTTCTGAGCATTGACCTCGGCGCGTACAACTCTCTGCTCGGCAGATCCTACACCGAGATCGCCGCGCAGAGCCGCAGCATGCACAAGAGTCAGGGCTTCGGCTCCGCCGAACGGCGCGGCACGTCCGTCAACTACCTGTCGCACCTCGCCGGCGCAGAGGCTGGCAGAGACATGTTCGAAGGCGTTGATCTGAGCTGGCGGCGCGTGCCCGGCGGCGCGGCGGTCGGGCAGACACTGGAAGAGGCCGCGCGCGCTTTTAATCCTTCCAACCCGCCGGCCATCCTGCCGCTACTCCTCAGCGCGCACCGCGCGATGAGCAGGCTGATGACCAACGACCCGCTGGTTGAAGTGAAGCGGCAGGAACTGCTCGACGTGATCCGCGCCTGCGCCGGACTGTGGATGGAGGCCATCGCCGCCGAGCCTTCCGCCGTGCCGGGCGGCGAGGTGCGCGTCACCACGACGCTCGTCAACCGCTCCGACTTCCCCCTCCGCCTCGAAAGCGTCGGCGTCGCGGGGAGCGTCCCGCGCGTTGTGAACGCGGCGCTGAAAAGCAACCAACCGGTGCCGACCGAAGTCGCCGCCCGCGTTCCGGAGACGGCCCGCTACAGTCAGCCCTACTGGCTGCGCGAAGAGCCGGGCACAGGCATCTTCGGCGTCAAAGATCAGACGCTTATCGGCGCGCCCGAGGACGCCGCGGCGCTTTCCCTGACGCTGACCATCGCGGCGGGTGCCGAAGGCGAAAAACTCGTCTTCGAGATTCCGGCCCTCTTCCGCTGGACGGATCGCGTGCGCGGCGAGATGTATCGTCCCTTCCGCGTCGTCCCGCCGGTCGCCGTCAACCTCGAAGAGAAAGTTTTCGTCTTTCCCGACCGGCAAGCGAAGCAGGTGCGCGTGACGCTTCTGAGCAACACGTCTCAAACAACCGCCGGTACTTTGCGCCTGCGCCTGCCCGCCGGGTGGGCGTCGGCGCCGGAGGCGATCCCCGTCTCGCTCAAAGCCCGAGACGAAGAGTTCAAAGCCCTGTTCACCGTTACGCCTTCGCCCGCGGCTTCTTCGGGCGCGCTCGCGGCGGAGTTGGAAACGAACGGCGGACGCTTCGCGCAGGGGCTCGTGGAGATTGATTACCCGCACATCCCCCGGCAGACACTCTTCCCGGTGGCAGAAGCCAGGATCGTGCGCCTCGACGTGCAGAGGCGCGGCAGCCGCATCGGCTACGTGATGGGTTCGGGCGATGAGATACCGGAGGCGCTGCGGCAGATCGGCTACGAGGTGACGCTCCTTTCTGACGAAGACCTCGACAACGCCGACTTGCAGAAGTTCGACGCCGTCGTCACGGGCGTGCGCGCCTACAACACGCGCCCGCGCCTGCGCCGGCAGCAGCAGCGCCTGCTCTCCTATGTCGAAGCGGGCGGCACGCTCGTCGTGCAGTACAACACCGCCGACCGCTCGCTCGAAGGGTTCGGTTTCGGCCCGTACCCCTTCAAGCTGTCGCCGGATCGCGTCACGGTCGAGGAGGCGCCCGTCACACTGCTTCGGCCGCAGGACGCGCTGCTCAACTCGCCGAACAAGATTACTCCCGCTGACTTCGAGGGCTGGGTGCAGGAGCGCGGGCTGTATTTCCCGAACGAGTGGGACCCGCGTTATCAAACAATTTTCGCCAGTCATGACCCTGGCGAGAGCGACAAACCGGGCGGCATCGTCTTGAAGCGC
>JANOGZ010001317.1:0-1116 GCA_031406255.1 Pyrinomonadaceae bacterium
GTAACTTGGCCGTAGCGAGGTTGAATGCGCGGCGGGTGATGCCGGGCGTTAGGCGCTCTTAACTATGCGAGGAGAATTAAAACCACCTGTCACTATATTCGTTGCCCTCCTGCGCGGTGTTAATGTGGGCGGCAAAAACATGATCAGCATGAGTTCGCTTAAAGGCAGCTCTGAGCGAATGGGTTTCAGGGATGTAAGCACTTACATCAACAGCGGAAATATTCTATTCAAGGCAAAAGAAGGCGACGCCCGAAAGCTTGAAAGAAAGATAGAGAGGATGTTATCGAGAGAATATAAACTCGAATGCAAAGTAGTTGTACGGAGCTACTCTGAGATGGCGAATCTGGTAGAGAATTTGCCCGCGGACTGGATTGGAGATAACCGCTGGAAATACAATGTGATATTCCTCAGACACCCGATTGACTCTGAAAATGTCTTAGAGGGCCTAAAACCCAAGAGCGATATCGAGCAAGTAGTCTATCATCCGGGCGCTCTCTTATGGTCGGCACGGATGAGCGACTTAGCCCGGGCCACCATGCTTAAGCTCCCGAGCCAAGAGATCTATCAGGATATGACCGTTAGAAACCTTAATACCACCAAGAAGCTCTATGAGCTGATGAAGAAAATGTCAGAGGCTTAAGAGTGCCGTATATGAAGCATAACGCCGCGCCTAACAACGGCATGCACCCGACCGCGAATAGCGGGGCTTTCATCCGCAAGACTTGGCCGTAGCGGGGTTGAATGCGCGGCGGGTGATGCCGGGCGTTAGATTTCTGTTGAGTGGTGAGACCTCATGCTCTCAGATGAAAGCGGCTGAAGGTTGTAACCAGCGCGGCTTGTCTGGTGTGAACCCCGCGCGTCGTCTCACTCCGGTCTGTCGTGATAGTCTCATCGCCAGCCGGCGCGACGAAAGCGTGTGATTCATTCGACGGGGCATGGTTGGGAGAGGAGAGCTAAAGGGGGACGAAATCTAACAAGGGGATGGAGCCGACCGGAATGAGCTGGTCTCTCATCGCGAGGCTTGGCTCTATTCGTGGTTGTCTCCCGGCGGCTCATCCCCGGCGTTAGCTGGCTTCTTTTGAGGTAGGGCATATGGATGAGAAAGACAAGAAGTTA
>JANOGZ010001318.1:0-3221 GCA_031406255.1 Pyrinomonadaceae bacterium
CGCGCGTCTGCCATTCGTAACGCTCGGTTATCTCCTTCTCGTCCTCTTCGGTCAGAGCGAGATAGAGCGTGCCCGTCTGATCGAGTTCGATATCAATGCCCGTCTCTTCAAGAAGTTGTTCGGCAAACTCCGGATAGAGCGCGCGGCCGGCACACAATAATTCAAAAAAGGCATCCCGCCCGTTGGCTTCGGCCTGCGGCGCGAGCATCCCGGCGGCGGCCGAAGAAGCTTCCGCGCCAAGACGCGCGCAGCGTTCGATGAGCGTGACGCTTAGCGAACGCTGCGCGATCGCGCGGGCGATCGCGAGCCCGATCACGCCGCCGCCGATCACAATCGCATCGGTCGTCTCCCTCAATTCCTCGCTGTTTCGCATTAGATAAAAACTACTGGTATGATGCGGTGCCTTTTACGGTGGTCAGTGGCCAGTAGCTATGCGCCGACCGGCTGACCACCGATCACTGACCACTGACCACTGATTATGAAATATACTATCACACTGATACCGGGCGATGGCATCGGCCCCGAAGTCTCTTCCGCCGTGGTGCGCATCATCGAGGCGGCGGGCGTTGACGTCGCGTGGGAGACGCATTATGCCGGCGCGCAGGCGCTCGAAAGATTCGGCGAGACGCTGCCCGCGCCGCTGCTCGAATCGATCAAAAGAAACAAGGTCGCGCTCAAGGGACCGATCACCACGCCGGTCGGCAAAGGATTCACCTCGGTCAACGTCGGACTGCGCAAGGTGCTCGACCTCTACGCCAATCTGCGTCCCGTCAGAGCGCTGCCAAACGTTCCTTGCCGATATCCCGAACTCGATCTGGTCGTGGTCCGTGAAAACACGGAAGACCTCTATTCGGGTATCGAGCACGTGGTCGTTCCCGGCGTCGTCGAGAGCTTAAAGATCATCACCGAAAAAGCCTCGACGCGCGTGTCGCGCTTCGCCTTTGAATACGCCCGGCGTGAGGGGCGCAAGAAGGTCACCGCCATCCATAAAGCGAATATCATGAAGCTGTCGGACGGACTGTTTCTCGATTGCTTTCGCAACGTCGCGAAAGATTATCCGGAGATCGAAGCCGATGATAAGATCGTCGACAACGCCTGCATGCAACTGGTGATGCGTCCGGAGCAATTCGATATTATGCTGATGGAAAACCTCTATGGCGACATCGTCTCGGATTTGTGCGCGGGATTGATCGGTGGTCTCGGGCTCGTTCCCGGAGCCAACATCGGCGAGCAGGGCGCGGTCTTCGAGGCCGTGCACGGCTCGGCGCCGGACATCGCCGGACAGGGCATCGCCAACCCGACGGCGCTGCTTCAATCAGGCATCCTGATGCTCCGCCACATCGGAGAACGCGAAGCCGCGCAACGGATCGAAAGCGCAATGCTGAAAGTTTTCGAGGAAGGCAAAGTCCGCACGCGCGATATCGGCGGCCAGGCGAAGACCGACGAGTTTGCCCGCGCGATCATCGCCGCGTTCTGAAGAACCGCGAATTCAGGCGCGATGCGAAAGTCTCGCGGCGGATTCTCGTACGGGCGCGGCTCAGGCTGCTTCATAGTCGCCGGCGATAACCACGGTGAGGTGGTCGGGCCGAAAGTATTTACGAATCGCCGCGTTCACTTCTTCGGCCGTGACCGCCTGGATCAGTTGCGGGAAGCGATCCATGTAGTCGACGCCGAGACTGTAAAATTCCGCGTTCCAGAGCGCTTCGGCGAGGCCCGCGTTGGTCGACAGCGCGACCTTGAAGGAGCCGATCGCCGCCGATTTTTCATCGGCGAGTTCGTCTGGCCGAATACCGTTGGTGACGTAATCGCGCAGGACGTTTAAGGCCGATCCGATGGCCTTTTCGATATTACCGGGGTTGACCGAGACGGCGATGTACCATGGCCCGGCGGCCAGACTCGGGGCGCGGAAGCGCGAGCCGATGCCATAGGTCAAGCCCTCTTTATCGCGCACCTGAAGGCCGAGGCGCGAGGAAAGCGTGGATTCGCCGAGAGCGCTATTGGCGAGCGAGGCGGCGTAGAAATCTCGCGCGTCGCGGCGCAGCGGCGCGGCCGAGCCGAGCAGGATATCCACGTTGGCCTTCTCTTTTAAGAACACAAATTCGCGGCGCGCCTCGCTCTGCGGCGACGGATCGGCGACATTGATGTCAACGCTCGCGGGCCCGCTGAAAGCTCCAAACACCTCCCGAAACTGCTCTTGAACTTCCCCGGTTTTCGTATCTCCCACGACGGTGAGGATCAGCGAGCGCCCGCCGTAGCGCTCCGCGTGAAAGCGGCGGACGTCTTCAACCGTGATCGAGTTGATGCTCTTAACGAGTTGTTCGCCGGAAGGCATGTAGAAGGGATTGACCGGATCGAATATTGATTGTGTGAAGCGCTCGTAGGCGCGCAGGCGGGTGTTGGCCTGCTGCTCTTGAATCGCGGCGATCGTCTGCTGCTTCAGCTTTTCCAGTTCGTCGGCGGGAAAAGCCGGCTCGGATAATTCTTCGGCGAGCGTCGAGATGAGCAGCGGCAGGTCTTTTGAAAGTGAGCGCCCGCCGATGTTGACGGCGAAAGGATCGGCAGCAAATTCTATTTCCGCGCCGACCGCTTCGAGATCGCCGGCGATTTCGAATTTGTCGCGCCGCGCTGTGCCGCGTTCCAGCATATCGGCCGTGATACGTGCCAATCCGGGCTTACCTCGCGGCTCGAAGTAGCTGCCGGCGCGCAGGCTCCCGCGAATCGCGACCGTTGGCGTCGCGGAATTTTCCAGTGCCAGAAGCGTCGCGCCGTTCTCTAGCTGTGTGCGACTGATGCGTGAAGCGAAGTCCGAACGGCCGACGCTGGCGGGGGTATTCGGAGTGGCGGCATCAGAGGATTTGTCGCCGCGCGGCGCGACCCCCTGCTGCCCTTTGGCCTGCGGCGTCGTGCTTCCGCCTGCTCTGGATCGCGGCCGTTTCTTCCCGGGCTTGCTGCCGGTCTCTTCCGGTTCGTTACCCTCGACCGCTTCATCGGTACCCGGCTCGCGGTAATACTTAACGCCGCTGGCGAGGGGCCGTCGGTCGCGCGCGCTTTGACGCACGGATCGGAGAGCGCCTCCCGGCATGCCATCATTGGAACCGCCCCCGTTGCCCTCATCGCCTGGCTGCTTCGGAATAAAATAACCGACCGTGCGATTATCCTCCGTGAAATATTTTCGGGCGACGCGCATGACAGCAGCAGGAGAGACGCGCGCAATGTTGGCC